>NZ_JAIWON010000124.1 GCF_020216885.1 Zymomonas sp.
CGTCTGGTTCGTCTGGTTCGTCTGGTTCGTCTGGTTCGTCTGGTTCGTCTGGTTCGTCTGGTTCGTCTGGTTCGTCTGGTTCGTCTGGTTCGGGGTATCACTGCCCTTTGCCTTGGATTCCAGATCCGCTACGGCATTATCCAATGCAGGATCACCCGTCGAAGCTGAAGTCGAAGTAGATGACGTATCATCCAGCCCGCTGCTGCTTAAATCGGCATCCGTAATAGCTGCATTACTTGATTTATTACCGGGGGCATCCTGATCCATGATCTGGGCACGCCGATGCTGCAAGAAAGCCGAACGGGCTGCCGCATACGGATCAAGACTACTTTCCAGAAAAGAATCCGCCCCTGATTCTGCCATTTGGGCGCGCATTTTTACAACGCTGACAACTGCAATGGCATAGGTGGCTGCATTCGGAACGAAGTGACATTCACGGACACAATAACTAAAGGGATCAGCCCATTGGGCAATACCGGTGCCGACCGCATCACGCATCGTCGTTGGCCCCATGAAGGGTAAAACAAAATAAGGCCCGCCATTCATGCCCCAACGCGCCATGGTCTGACCAAAATCTTCGACTGTCGAAACGACTCCTATTTTCGTAGCGGTATCACGAATACCACCTATGCCGACCGTTGTGTTAATAGCGAGACGCGCGATGTTCTTCCCTGCCAGATAGGGTTTGCCCTGCAATAGGTTGTTAATGGCGTTAAAAGGCTCTTCAAGATTAGCAAAGATACGGATAATAGCCTTGCGAACCGGCTCTGGGACTTTTTTGTTATAATATTTGGCAACCGGCTGCATCACCAATTTGTCAGCTTTTGAATTGATATTCCAGACTTTGCGGTTGAATTTTTCCAGCGGGTCTGTCTGGGCAAGGGTATCCGTGCCGGGCGTAATGGTACAGCCACCCAAGAGAGCTAGGGCAGAGAAAGACACAAGGGCGGGTCTAAGAAGAGATTTTGGCGCAGTCATCACGAAGCGGTGCCATAGCAAAAACAATTACACAAGTCGTTGACTTTTATTAGTATCAACGATTATCCTCATAAAGATATCTTTATATCTTGAATTAACCATTGGGTATGACCCATATCCTGTGTTTTCCCGACCGATAGAACAAAAGGAAATCGCTCCTTGAGTTTTAGAGAAAGTGACAGTTTCTATTATTATATTTTCAAAAAGTTAAAAGTAACAAAATGATAACAGGGTAGAAAAGGCCACCAAGATTTATGGATGATTTACTGGCGATTTTTCGTGCTTTAACGGATCCAACGCGCATACGTATATTATTGTTATTGCATGAAATGGAGTTGTCTATAGGCGAAATCGCCCAGATTTTAGGACAAAGCCAACCCCGAGTCTCGCGCCATGTAAAGGTTTTGGTTGATGCCGGTCTTGTGGTGAGACGCAAAGAAGGCAGTTGGGTTTTTTTGCATCTTGGGAAAAAAGAACGCCTGCAACCGCTGTTTTCTGCCTTGGATATTTGGGATCAGGAAAAATCATGGCGGAATACCGACCATGCCCGTTTAAAGGCTGTTTTGCTTGATCGCGCCGCCGCTGCTTCCCGTTATTTTGAAGCCCATGCACCGGAATGGGACTCGATTCGTTCTATGCATGTCGCTGAATCCGAAGTTGAGCAGGCCATATTATCCATTGTCGGTGATAGAAAAATCGGTCGATTAGTCGATATCGGCACGGGCACGGGTCGAATGCTAGAACTTCTAGGGTCACAAGCGGATAAAATGATCGGTGTTGATCGTAGCCCTGAAATGCTTCGAATCGCCCGCACAAAATTAACCGGTAAAAATTTACCCCAAGCCAGTCTTTGTCAGGGTGATATGTATGCCCTGCCTTTAGAAAAGAAATCGGCTGATTGGGTCATTCTGCATCAGGTTTTACATTACGCACAGCAACCCGCCTTGGCGATCGAAGAAGCGGCAAGAGTGCTCGATAAAAACGGGCATTTGCTGATTATTGATTTTGCATCCCACGATAAAGAAGAACTTCGTCTCAACAACGCACATGCCCGTCTTGGCTTTTCGGATGACCAAATCAATGAATGGTTTTTGTCATCAGGCCTCATGACCCAAAAAATCGAGCAGTTAAAGGGCGGCAGTCTGACGGTCAAATTATGGCTGGCAACGCGTTCGGATAGTCTTTCAAGAAAGAGTTAAACATATGGAACGGATACTTAGAGAAAATCCGAATTTTGTAACGGAACCGTTTCTGGGTGAAAAAGAACCTCATATCTCTTTTGAGTTCTTCCCTCCCAAAAATGAAGAAGCCGACAAGCTGTTATGGGAATCGGTCGAACGTTTGGCACCTTTGAAACCGCGATTCATGTCTGTAACCTATGGGGCAGGCGGTTCTACCCGTGAACGAACACGGGCAACGGTGACTCGAATTGCACGGGAAACGACGATTCCGGCAGTCGCGCATTTGACTTGTGTGAATGCCAGCCGTGATGAAATTGATGATATTGCCCGGGATTATTGGGATGCAGGCATCCGTCATATTGTCGCATTACGGGGTGACCCGCCCGGGGGTGAACGTTTTCAGGCACGCCCTGATGGTTATGCCAATGCGGTTGAATTGGTCGAAGGTCTGAAACGGATAGCGCCTTTTGAAATTTCGGTCGCCTGTTATCCCGAAACCCATCCGCAGGCATTAAGCCCAGAAGCCGATATCGAGTTTTTGAAACGGAAATTCGATGCTGGAGCGACCAGAGCGATTAGCCAGTTTTTCCTTTCGGCGGATGTTTTTTTGCGCTTCCGTGATCGGGTAGCTGCCGCCGGTATTACAGCTGAAATTTTACCCGGTATCATGCCGACTTCCAATATTAGCGGGTTAAGGCGAATGGCCGATAGCTGTGGTATTGCGATACCCGAAAAACTTGGCCGTTTGATGGAAAGCCTTGATAAAGACGATCCCTCTGTCAAACAGATGGTGTCTATGGCGGTGACCTCCGATTTATGCAGCCAGTTGGCAAGAGAAGGGGTGGATTCTTTCCATTTCTACACCATGAATCGGGCTGAAATTACCTCTGCCCTTTGTCGCCTTTTAGGCAGACAACCTGTGGCCTGAAAATAATGACAGCTGGAACAAGAACGGCTATCTAGCCGATGGAAAGCGGCTGAAAAGGAAAAGCGGTCATGAAAAAGAGCATAGCAGCAGAACGTCTGCGGGAAGAAGCAAGCAAGCGTATCTTGCTGACAGATGGTGCTTTCGGCACAATGATTCAGCGCTATAATCTTGATGAGGCCGCCTATCGGGGCAAATATGCGCTGGGTCATGACCAAAAAGGGAATAATGACCTTTTGGTATTGACCCGTCCCGATGTGATTGATGCCATTACCCGCGCTTATCTGGATGCTGGTTCTGATATGGTTTCAACGAACAGTTTTAACGCCAACAAAATCAGCCAGTCGGATTATAATGCCGAATCTCTGGTCACTGACATGAACCGCCAAGCGGCGGCGATTGCCCGAAAAGCGGCAGATGACTATCAAGCGAAAGATGGTCGTCCTCGCTTTGTTGCGGGCGCCGTTGGCCCCACCAATAAAACGCTTTCATTGTCGCCAGATGTCAATGATCCGGGCTATCGCGCGATTGATTTCGATCACTTGAAAGCGGTCTATGCTCATCAAGTGGCTGGTTTGATCGAAGGCGGTGCCGATTTTATTCTCATTGAAACCATTTTTGATACGCTAAATGCCAAGGCTGGTATCATGGCCGTTTTGGAAGAAAGTCAGCGGTTACAGCGCGAAATCCCGATGATGATTTCGATGACCATCACCGATATGTCAGGACGTAATCTTTCCGGTCATTCTATCGAAGCCTTCTGGTATGCAGTGCGCCATGCCAAGCCATTGACGATTGGCCTAAACTGTTCTTTCGGGGCAGATAAATTGCGGTCGCATGTCAAAACGCTTTCTGCTTTGGCCGATACTTTGTTGATGGCTTATCCGAATGCAGGATTGCCCAATGATTTGGGGCAATATGACGAAATGCCCGAAACCACGGGACATTTTATCGAAGAATGGGCAAAATCAGGCATGGTCAATATTGTGGGCGGTTGTTGTGGTTCAACGCCTGAACATATTGCCGCCATGGCCAAGGCCGTGAAGGGCTATCCCCCCAGAAAATTGGCCAAAATGGCACCGGCGATGCGTCTTGCCGGACTCGACCCGATGATTGTTCCGGCCTGATCGGCCTAGACCGTCTTTTCCTGTTTTCTATTTTTCGGATCTTGTAACCGTGACAGAGCTTTCCGCTGACAATAATAAAGCCGCCCGTTTTTTCAATATTGGTGAACGTACCAATGTGACCGGTTCTGCCCGTTTTAAAAAGCTGATTTTATCAGGGGATTATGCAACCGCCGTTGAAGTAGCGCGGCAACAGGTTGAAAATGGTGCGCAGATTATTGACGTCAATATGGATGAAGGTCTGCTAGATGCCAAAGAGGCGATGGTTACCTTTCTTCGGCTGTTAATGGCTGAACCGGATATTGCCCGTCTGCCGATCATGGTTGATAGTTCCCGTTGGGAAGTGATCGAAGCCGGTCTGCAATGCGTTTCCGGTAAACCCATCATCAACTCTATCAGTATGAAAGAAGGCGAAGAACCCTTTTTAGCCCATGCCCGTGTGGCGATGGCCTATGGTGCGGCTGTTGTGGTTATGGCCTTTGATGAAAAGGGACAGGCTGATAGCCGCGATCGCAAAATTGAAATCTGTAAAAGAGCCTATGATCTTTTAACGGGTATCGGGTTTCCGGCTGAAGATATTATTTTCGATCCCAATATTTTTGCTGTTGCGACCGGTATTGATGAACATCGCCGCTATGCGATTGATTTTATCGAGGCTTGTCAGGAAATTCGGCGGATTTGTCCTCATACCCATATTTCGGGCGGGGTTTCCAATCTGTCCTTCTCCTTCCGAGGTAACGAGCCGGTTCGTCGGGCAATGCACAGCGTTTTCCTCTATCATACGGTGCAAGCCGGTATGGATATGGGGATTGTGAATGCCGGACAGCTTGATGTCTATGATGTGATTGATCCGGTACTTCGCGAGGCCTGCGAAGATGTCATTTGGGATCGCCGCGAAGATGCCACGGAAAGGCTGATTACCCTTGCCGAAAATTATCGGCAAGATGGCAGTCAACCGGATAAGAAAACAGAAGAATGGCGCAGTTATGAAGTCAGAAAACGGCTTGAATATGCGTTGGTTAAAGGCATTGATTCCCATATCGTTGAAGATACCGAAGAAGCCCGCCTTGTCAGCGATCGCCCGATTGAGGTCATCGAAGGGCCTTTGATGGATGGCATGAATGTCGTTGGTGATCTGTTCGGTAGCGGAAAAATGTTCCTGCCACAGGTCGTAAAATCTGCCCGCGTGATGAAAAAAGCGGTCGCCTATTTGCTGCCTTATATCGAGGCTGCGAAAGATAAAAATGCCCGTGCCAAAGGGCGCATTATCATGGCGACTGTTAAAGGCGATGTGCATGATATTGGTAAAAATATCGTCGGTGTTGTGCTGCAATGTAACGGTTACGAAGTGATTGACCTTGGCGTTATGGTGCCTTGGGAAAAAATTATTGAGGCCATTAAAGAACATGATGCCGATATTGTCGGTCTTTCCGGTTTGATTACGCCTTCCTTGGATGAAATGGTAACGGTTGCCACCGAGATGGAGCGCGCCGGAATAAAAATTCCTTTGATGATTGGTGGGGCAACGACGTCCAAAGCGCATACGGCTTTACGGATTGATCCGGTTTATTCGGGATGTGTTATTCATGTCTTGGATGCGTCCCGTTCTGTCGGGGTCGCTTCTGCCTTGTTATCGGATACCCAGCATGATCAATTCGTAAAGGATACTGCCGAGGCCTATCAAAAAATTCGTGAGGCCAGAAGCGGCAACAAGCAATCGAAATTATTGCCGATCGAACAAGCGCGCAAAAATGCTTTTGTTATTGATCCGGCCTTGAAACCGGCGGCACCCAAACAACCGGGTATCCATCTGTTTAAAGAATGGGATTTAGCCGAATTACGCGCCTATATTGATTGGACGCCTTTCTTTCGGGCATGGGAATTGGCGGGTAATTTTCCGGCTATTTTAGAAGATGAAATTGTCGGAGAGACAGCGACTTCTCTCTATCAAGATGCACAGGCCATGCTTGATCAACTGATCGAAGAAAAATGGCTGACGGCACAGGCCATTGTCGGATTATGGCCATGTCGCCGCCGTGGTGATGATATCTTGGTCAATGATAATGGCAAAGAAATCTGCCTTCCGATGTTGCGGCAACAAATGGAAAAACGCGCTGATCGGGCGAATATGTGCCTTGCTGATTTTATCACGGAAGAAGATGACTGGATCGGCGGCTTTGCTTTGACGACTGGCCACGGGATTGAAAGTCATTTGGCGCGTTTTCGTGCTGAAAATGACGATTATCATGATATTTTGTTAAAGGCTTTGGCTGATCGCTTTGCCGAGGCTTTGGCTGAAAGGCTCCATCAATATGTCAGAACGACGCTTTGGGGCTATGCTGGAGAAGAAAATTGCGACAATCTCGCCCTGATACAGGAAAAATATAAAGGTATCCGGCCTGCGCCCGGTTATCCGGCCTGTCCCGATCACAGTTTAAAAACGATCCTTTTTGATATGCTGGATGTGACGCGGTCTATCAATGTCACTTTGACTGACAGCTTGGCTATGTGGCCAACGGCGGCTGTTTCGGGATTCTATTTTGGACATCCGCAATCCAGCTATTTTGGCGTGGCTCGTATCGGCGAAGATCAATTGGAAGATTATGCGGTTCGTCGTGGTGTTGAACTCGATATAGCGAGAAGGTGGTTGACACCGAACTTATAAAAATTCAGATTACTTCTTGTAATTTTTATCACTGAACCGATTATAAATATCATCCGAGGACGGCAATTGGCCGGTCTTTTTGCCTTTGTCTTTCTTCGTGATCTTTCGGAATAAAGCATCTTTTGGCTGAAAATGGGGGCTTTCTCACAAGAAGTTTGATCATTTTTGAATGATCGACTGGGATAATATCATTGCCTCGGCCGGACAAAAACTGAGGAGAGGCGCATGCCTAAAAGGGGGCAGAACAATATTGATATTATGGGTGAAATGATCGCGGGCGGTCATGCACCCAGCTTACCCGCCGGTATGCGTCTTTATGCGATCGGGGATATCCATGGTCGGAAAGACCGTTTTGATATCCTGCTCCGGCAAATCATCGAAGATAATAGCTTGCGCGGTTTGGCTGGACGGAAAGGTACGCATATCGTCCTTCTTGGTGACTATATTGATCGCGGTATGGACTCCAAAGGGATGATTGACTTCTTCCTTCATCCTGAACCTTTGGGATTTCATTGGCATTTTGTCGGCGGTAATCATGAAACCGCTATGATCGAAATTTTCTCGGCTGCCCCGCGGAAAGTCTCACCGGAAAAATTGGCAGATTGGCTTTCCCGTTATGGTGGACGGGAAACAATGATAAGCTATGGTATTCCAGCGGACGATATCGACAAAGCCGCCGTCCAGCTTAAATCCAAACATGTAACCTTGGAATTTGCTGATAAATTGCTGATGTCATGGCGTGCCAAAATTCCGCCTGCTCATTTTGAATTTTTGTTTGCCTTGCCTGATAGCCTGCAATTCGGTGACTATTTCTTTGCCCATGCGGGTATCAAGCCCGGTATTGCCGTGGAAAAACAGAAAAGCGATGATCTCCGCCGTATCCGAGGTGAATTTTTAAAAGACGAACGCGATCACGGTGTGGTTGTGGTGCATGGCCATAGCATGAGATCAGAACCAGAAATTCGCCTCAACCGTATTGGTATTGATACCGGTGCTTATACTTCTTCGGGACGATTGACGGCTGTTGGTCTTGAAGGTCGGTCGCGTTGGCTGTTAGCTTCTGGACAAGCGGGCGTTATCGGGGCAAATTCTTTAAAAGAAGGACGTTTGCCCTTTATTCTCAAGGCTTTTTGAGGATAGCCTTGCTTTTCCTGTCAGCCTTGAAGAGGAAGATTTTATTCCGGCTGAAAATACGATAAAGGCTAACTTTCTTTTTGGCTCTCACCTGATGGGTAATCTGTGACTCCACTCGACCATATCCGCAATTTTTCGATTATTGCACATATTGATCACGGTAAATCAACATTAGCCGATCGTTTGATTCAGACAACGGGCGGCCTGACTGCTCGCGAAATGTCTGAACAAGTGCTCGATAACATGGATATCGAGAAGGAAAGGGGTATCACGATCAAGGCGCAAACAGTGCGGCTTGATTACACTGCCAAGGATGGACAAAAATATGTCCTGAATTTGATGGACACGCCCGGCCATGTCGATTTTGCCTATGAGGTCAGTCGCTCTCTTGCCGCTTGCGAAGGGGCTTTGTTGGTGGTGGATGCATCGCAAGGCGTTGAAGCGCAGACTTTGGCCAATGTCTATCAGTCGATCGAATATGATCACGAAATTGTGCCGGTCATCAATAAAATCGACTTGCCCGCTGCTGAACCTGAAAAGGTAAAGCAGGAAATAGAAGAAATCATCGGCTTGCCCGCTGATGATGCCGTTCTGGCTTCGGCAAAATCCGGTATCGGGATTGATGATATTCTGGAAGCCTTGGTAAAACGGATTCCAGCGCCCAAAGGCGATATTAACGCCCCTTTAAAGGCAATGCTGGTTGATAGCTGGTATGATCCTTATCTAGGCGTGGTTATTTTGGTTCGGATCATTGATGGTTCTTTGAAAAAAGGTCAGCAAATCCGTTTCATGCAGGCGGGAACGACCCATTTGATTGATCGGGTCGGCTGTTTTCGTCCTAAAATCGAAATATTGGATGCTTTGGGACCCGGTGAAATTGGTTTCATTACCGCCCAAATCAAAGAAGTCAGCCAGACCGCAGTCGGCGATACTATCACCGATGCCAAAAATCCGACTTCGACCCCACTACCGGGCTTTAAGGAAGTCCAACCGGTGGTTTTCTGCGGGCTGTTTCCAGTGGATGCTGCCGATTTCGACAAGCTAAAAGAATCTCTCGGAAAATTGCGGTTGAATGATGCCTCTTTCTCTTTCGAAGCTGAAAATTCGGCGGCTTTGGGCTTTGGTTTTCGTTGCGGTTTTCTGGGCTTGCTTCATCTTGAAATTATTCAAGAACGCTTGTCACGCGAATATGATCTTGATCTTATCACGACCGCGCCTTCTGTCGTCTATCATCTCAATATGACCCATGGGGAAGGCTCGATTGACCTTCATAATCCGGCAGATATGCCGGATGTTACCCGCATCGATTCCATTGACGAACCTTGGATTGAAGCGACCATTTATGTTCCCGATCAATATTTGGGGGCAGTTCTGAAACTCTGTCAGGATCGTCGCGGTATCCAGAAAGACATGACCTATGTCGGCGGACGGGTGCAACTGCTTTACGAATTGCCGCTGAACGAAGTGGTTTTTGACTTCTATGATCGTTTAAAATCAATCAGCCGTGGTTATGCCAGCTTTGATTATCACCAGATCGGTTATCGTGAGGGTGATCTGGTCAAAATGACGATTATGGTCAATGGCGAAGTGGTGGATGCCCTGTCTATGATTGTTCACCGTCATGCCGCCGAAGGGCGCGGTCGCCAGATGTGTCAGCGGATGAAAGATCTTATCCCGCGCCATCTGTTTAAAATCCCGATTCAGGCGGCCATTGGCGGCAAAGTCATTGCTCGTGAAACCATCGGTGCTATGCGAAAAGATGTTACCGCCAAATGTTACGGGGGTGACATCTCTCGTAAAAAGAAACTTCTGGAAAAGCAGAAAGAAGGTAAAAAGCGGATGCGGCAATATGGGAGTGTTGATATCCCGCAAGAAGCCTTTATCGCCGCTTTACGCATGGGTGATGACAGTTAATTCTGTTATGGCCTTTCTCTCTGTTCAAAGTTCAATGCAAGGAATCTAATTTATGACCGATACGCCTCCCGATCATCTTTCTGTTTTTCCTGACAGTGAATGGTTCAACGCCGATGCCTTAAGACGCGGTGTTGGTATCCGTTTCAAAGGACAGGAGCGGACAGATGTTGAAGAATATTCCATGTCCGAAGGCTGGGTTCGTGTCGCCGCCGGTCGAAGCCGTGACCGTTTCGGTCGTCCGATGACGATCAAATTAAAAGGCGAAGTCGAAGCCTTCTATCAGGATGCCGGTCAAAAGGCTGAAGCTGACGATAGTCAGGCCTAAGAATAAGGAAAAAGACAACGTTTAAGACGCATTTTGACAAGCGGCTTTTTCTGGCCTGTCATGACGAGGACGCTCTTTTGATTGGGTATCCTATCCGTATAAAATCTATACGGATAACCGCTTGCATTCAGGAGCCATAAGCTGATGTTCGCCGGTTTCCCGCTTGTCGATTTGCGCTCTCAACCTTTTTTTGAAGACAAAAATCGCGCCTTCTGGATGCTGCAATCTGTCGGCTGGACGGGATATTTTGTTCTTCGCGCTTTGGGTGGCCTCGCCAATTCGATGGGGCTGCTCTATATCGTGCCAACGGCACTTGCGACAGTTACTGGCTATTCCATTACTTTATTGATGTCGGTTGCCTATCGTCGATTGATCCATGCTAAACCCTTGGTGACATGGAGCTTTTCCATCTTTATTTTGGTTATGGCTTCGGCAATCTTTTCGATGATTGAAGTCTGGGCGCATGCAACCTTTTATCGATCGGTTTCTATGCCCGTCGGTATTGAATTTTTGGGCGCCATCCTGCTTGATTTCGCGCTTCTGATTGCATGGTCGGCGCTTTACTATGGCATCAATTATTATCTGATGCTTGAAAAACATATGGGGCGGATTCACCGTATCGAGGCACAGGCTTCCGCTGCCCAGCTTGCGATGCTGCGTTACCAGCTTAATCCACATTTCCTATTTAATACCTTGAATTCCATTTCTACTTTGGTGCTGCTGAAACAAACCAACCGTGCCAATGCGATGCTTTCTCGCCTGTCTTCTTTTTTGCGTTATACTTTGGCGAATGAACCCACCGCGATGGTGACGCTAGAGCAAGAGGTTGAAACCCTTAAACTCTATCTTGAAATCGAAAAAATGCGGTTTGAAGATCGACTTCGGCCACATTTCGATATTGATCCTTTGGTTGCTCATGTGCGCTTGCCGTCTTTATTGCTGCAACCTTTGATCGAAAATGCCATCAAATACGCGGTGACTCCTTGTGAAAACGGCGCAGATATTTCGGTAACGGCGCGTTTTGAAAATGGCCATGTCAGAATAGATGTCGTGGATAGCGGCCCCGGTGCAGTCGAAGAAGAAGACTTACCCGAAGAAAATATTATAGAAGCAGAGGATTCATCCCCCATACAGCCGGACAAGAGCAATACCGCCCTTATCCCGCATGAAAATCTGGAACCCGATACCCCAAAGCCGATAGTAAACCCGAAAAAACACACTATGTCAGCTTCAACAGGTGTTGGTCTCCCTAATATTAGGGACAGGCTTTTTCAGACATACGGAACAGATCAAAACTTTCAAACCTTTAACAGGCCAGAAGGTGGTTTCGTTGTTGTGATAGAAATACCTTACCAGACGGAAGATAAAGCAGTCAGGACTTAATATGGCTATTCGCACCATTATTGTTGATGATGAACCGCTTGCTATCCAAGGCTTACAGCTTCGGTTAGAAGACTATCCTGATATTCAGATCATCGAAACATGTCTTAATGGGCGGGAAGCTATTCGGGCGATTAAAACCCATAAACCCGATTTGGTCTTTCTGGATATCCAGATGCCGGGTTTTGACGGTTTTTCAGTCTTGCAAGGCATTATGGAAGTCGAACCGCCTTTGGTCGTCTTTGTAACGGCTTATATCGACCATGCCTTGCGGGCTTTTGAAGCCAATGCGGTTGATTATCTGATGAAGCCAGT
>NZ_JAIWON010000125.1 GCF_020216885.1 Zymomonas sp.
CATCTCATTTAGCTACCTCTATTCTTTGCGGTCTGTTTTTCATGACGCAAGGAATAGCAGCCCATGCCACGCTTTCTATGGGATTCCACGCACCTCCCTTTGAGGCGTCAGGTATGATGATGGGGCTGCCTTTTCATTTCAGTCTGGATCAGGCTTTGAAAAATACGCCTGTCATTCTCTATTTTTCAGCGGCGGGATCTGATCTCGGTTGTCGGGAGGATTCCCAGATTTTGGTAAAGTCAGCGCCCAAATTGCGAGCGCAGGGGGCTTTTTTAATTGCCTTTTCTCTTAGCGACCAATCGCCTGCTGTTTTGAAAAATTGCCGCGTTCCATTGCCCATAGCGATAGCGGATCGATCAGTCGCCAAATTATATGCGATTAACTATCCGCTTTCACCCATGCAGAATACGACTTATGTTATCGCACCCGATCGGCGAATATTATTAACCTATGTGTCGTCTGATCCGGCAAACCACATGGCCAAGGCGATGGAAACGATACAAAACTGGCAGAAATCAAACCGTCGATAGCCATAATTATCTGCCTTTTTTATTAAAAAGAAGCCATATTTTTAACCAGAAACCATGCCTTCATCATGGTTTAAAATAGATTTAATTTTTGGTTCATTTAATATTACTTTTCATTTCGCTAGTTTAAGGCCAACTGATTACGTATTCGGTATAAAAGTGAACCAAGATTAGGAGATCGGGGAGTTTAATGAAGGGCGAAGACTATAATGATAAAGCGGATAACCAGCAGGCCATTCATCCAAAAGCGGCGGATGAAAATATCGGGGATATTTTAAAAAAAGCCCGCCACGCCAAAAAAATGACCTTAGAAGAAGTGTCCCGACAAACCCGCATTCCTATTCGCCATTTAAAATCGATTGAAGCCAATTCGACCGAAGGTTTACCTGCCACGACCTATAGTGCTGGTTTTGTTAAATCATATGCCCAGCTATTGGATTTGGATGGTACCGAAATGGCTGCCCGTTTTCGGGAAACAATGGGCGAAGCGACCCGTCAACAACCGATGATTGAGCCTTATGCTCCTGCCGACCCTACCCGTGTGCCGCCATTACGTCTGATTATCCCCTGTTTGATTGCAGCAGTCGTGATTATCATCGGCGGCATTATTTGGAACCGCCATCATGTCGATGCGTCCCTTTACAGCCAGAACCCATCATCCAGTCTTGGTAATATCGATACTGACAGTAACTCGACCTCTGGCAATATAGCCGAAATCAAACAGAGCCAAGCTATTGCCGCCAGCACCGATCTTCCCAGTAAAGTTATGCTGACGGCTATAAAACCCGTCAAAATACAGATTTATGATGGCAAAGCGGAATCAGTTTTCATTGAAAAAACACTTGAAGCTGGTGAACATGTTTCCGTGCCGGAGACGCTCAAAAATCCGATGCTTGAAACCCGTCATCCTGAATTATTGACTATTACGGTTGCGAACAAAGCCCTGCCGGCCTCCCTCTTACCGAAAAGACATGTAAAAGATTTCAGCCTTTTGGAAAGTAACCTGTTGATGAAGGCTTCTAATGTTTCAAAGCCGACAGTTGCGGTATCAAAAGCACCTTCTTCTCCAGCACTTTCCAATAATGATGACTTATAAAAAATTATTACGGCAAAGAATACGGACAAGCCCCAGATATTGACGCCGTTTCGGCTTGGTGCTTTTGTTTTCTTCAAGGGTCAGGTGATGTCTTTTTATGGAATGTTCATCACCACTCATCTAAACAGGCTGTGCTTTGCCCATTATTCCGTTAAGATATGTCCGCAACTAAGCGGTTTTACGCATGGATAGCATGGAATTAAAAATGAAATTACACCGTAAACTGCTTCTTATCTGTCTGTCTTCCAGCTTTATAACCGCTCCGCTTTTGGCGGCCGCCGCAGATAACCAAAGCCAACAGATTGAACAACTGCAACGGCAAATGCGGGCTGTTCAGCGGAAAATTTTTCCCGATGGTAAAAGCCATGAGATTGTAGCGCCGGAAGTGGCTGCCCCTGTGGCCTCTGTTCAGCCGCAGCCGACAGAAAATACCTCGGTAACAACGGAATTAGGCGCGCGGATAGATTCACTGGAACAATCCATGACCCAGTTGACGGCGCAATCCGAAGAAAACAGCCACCGCCTGCGCCAGATGGAACAGCAATTCGAAAATTTCAAAACCGAAATGCAATCCCGTCTAACCTCACCGGCAGAAGCGGGCGTGACGGGTGACACCGATCCAGTCAATATGGGTCAGGCAGCAACCTCCCCAGCTTCGGCAAATGCCAAGACTGCCAAGCCCCTTCCCCCGAAAGAGGTCGCCGCAGAGAAGCCGACTGTTACCAAAGATGTCCCGTCGTCTGACAAGAAAACCGCCGTTGCAACAGCGGCACCGCTATCAAAAGCCACGCCTGACAAAGCTGCCGCCCCGAAATCTGTTACAGCCTTGATTAGCGAAAATGCCGAACCGAATAGCGACCCAGCCGAACAGGTTTATTTGGCCGGATATAAATTATGGAATGATAAACGCTATCCCGAAGCGGAAACGGTTTTAAAATCCTTTATTTCCAAATATCCGAGCCATTCTCGCGCTAGTTATGCCCGCAATTTATTAGGCCGCGCCTATCTTGATTCAGGAGAACCGGCACAGGCCGCAGAAACATTTTATTCCAATTATCAATCGATTCCCCAAGGCGCACGTGCCCCAGACAGCCTGTATTTTTTGGGGCAATCTCTGATGGCTTTAAAACCGGCAAGACCGAAAGATGCTTGTAAGGTTTATGCTGAATTGTTGGATGTCTATGGCAACAAGGTCAACGATTCATTGAAAGACCGCATTGAGAAAGCGCAGGCACAGGCCAAATGCCGCTAAGGCTTTCCTTTTTCGGCTAGGGAATAAAACGCTATTTTGATTTCGGGAGTTTCTGGTGAAAGGTGAATTAAGAAGTCTCTTGTTGCCTGAGCTTCGTCTTTTTAACGAAGCCATCAAGGGAATTTTATCTTCGCCTTTATCTGGAAAGCTAGGCATTGCAGTATCTGGTGGCAGTGATAGCCTTGCTCTGTTACTTTTGGGGGCGTTAAGCGATTTTCCAGTAGAGGCGGTCACAGTCGATCACGGGATGCGCCCAGAAGCGGCTGAAGAAGCCCGTTTTGTTGCCCAAATTTGCCAACAAATTGGCGTTCCCCATCAAATATTGACAACCAAGGTCGAAGCCAACGGCGAAGGGATGCAAGCTGCTGCCCGTATCCGGCGCTATGCTTTGATGGCAGAATGGGCAAGAGAAAAAAATGTCGGTGCTTTGATGACCGCCCATCATGCCGACGATCAGGCCGAAACTTTTCTGATGAGGGCAGCGAGAGGCAGCGGTCTTAACGGATTAGCGGCGATCCGGCCTGACGTTGTTATCACGGCAGAGGGACAAAAATTACGCCTGTTACGGCCATTATTGGGATTTACCCGATCCGCATTGGCAGAGATTGTTGAAAAGGCCGGTTTTACCTTTGTCAGCGATCCGTCCAATGACAATCCGCATTATGACCGCACCCATTTTAGAAGATTGTTGAAAGCCTCGCCTTGGATCAATCGCCAACATATTGCCGAAGCGGCACGTTATTGTCAGCAATCGGAAGAAGCCATTGAATGGATAACCGCCAAAGAGGCCGCCGCCCGTATCCGAAAGAAAGGTGAAGTCCTTTATCTTGATCCAACCGAGCTACCGATCGAAATTCTGCGGCGTTTGGTGTTGCGCGCTATGGAAAGAATAACAGGAAAGACGACATTAAGAGGCTCTGCTTTGTCACGTTTTATCCGCTCTTTACAGCAGGGTAAAAAAGTGATGCTGGTTGATGTTATTGGCCAAGGGGGAGAATATTGGCGTTTTTATAGGGCACCACCGCGCAAAAAAGCCGTTTTATAACATAAGATTGAAATTTGGGTCATTGTTATCAGCGCAACAACGCTTATGTTGAGGATATTAGAGGCGCCGGTCGTCTTCAGTCTTTATTAAAAAGCGCTGTTGTATGATCCTTTAAACAGGGAGCTTCCCTGCCGGACAGATGTCCGATGAAAGGCTTAATATACTATATGGCTATGAACGACAATAATAAGACCCCCCAAGACCCGCAGGCTAATAACTGGATGAAAACGCTTCTTATTGGAGGCGGCATCATCGCTGCGATGACTTTGGCGGTCACTTTTTTTGATGGCAATGGTGGACGTGACCATAATACGACCAGTGTCGCCTATTCAGAATTTCTGAATCGGGTTGATAATAATGGCGTAAAAGACGTTACGATCGGACATGATGAATTAAGCGGTCATTTTACCGATAACGCCGCCTTCAAAACGGTGGCACCGAGTGATCCTTTGCTGGTTCAGCGCTTGCAAAGCAAAAATGTCACTTTCAGAGCCTTGCCGGAAGATACTGTTAGCTTTTGGCAGATTTTATTGTCGCAATTTCTGTTGCCTTTCATTCTGTTTGTCGGTTTGGGCTTTCTTTTTGTTCGCCAGATGCAAAAAAATGGCGGCGGTGGCGCCATGGGATTCGGAAAATCCCGCGCGCGCTTGCTGACTGAAAAACAAGGCCGCGTCACTTTCAAAGATATTGCCGGTATTGAAGAAGCCCGCGAAGAACTGGAAGAAATCGTCGATTTTCTGAAAGACCCGACCCGTTTTTCTCGTTTGGGTGGCAAAATTCCAAAAGGCGCTTTGCTGGTAGGCCCTCCGGGAACGGGTAAGACCTTGCTTGCCCGTGCGATTGCGGGTGAAGCCGGCGTGCCTTTCTTCTCGATTTCTGGTTCTGACTTTGTTGAAATGTTTGTCGGTGTCGGTGCCAGCCGTGTCCGTGACATGTTCGAACAGGCTAAAAAAAATGCCCCTTGCATCATCTTCATTGATGAAATTGATGCAGTCGGACGGCATCGCGGTGCCGGTCTGGGTAACGGTAATGACGAACGAGAACAGACTTTGAACCAGCTTTTGGTTGAAATGGATGGTTTCGAAGCCAATGAAGGAATCATTATCTTGGCGGCAACGAACCGCCCCGATGTGCTTGATCCGGCTTTGTTGCGCCCCGGTCGTTTCGACAGACAGGTTATTGTTCCGCGTCCCGATATCGAAGGTCGCCTGAAAATTCTTCAGGTGCATATGAAAAAAACGCCTTTGGCACCGGATGTTGACGTTAGAACGATTGCCCGAGGCACGCCCGGCTTTTCTGGTGCCGATCTTGCCAATATCGTCAATGAAGCGGCTTTGTTGGCTGCCCGTAAGGGTAAGCGTTTGGTCGCGATGAGCGAATTTGAAGAAGCCAAAGATAAAGTCATGATGGGGGCAGAACGTCGCTCTGTCATCATGACCGAAGAAGAAAAACGGTCAACCGCCTATCACGAAGCCGGACATGCTTTGGTCTCTTTGCATATTTCGGGATGTGACCCACTGCATAAAGTCACCGTTATTCCGCGCGGTCGGGCTTTGGGTGTGACTTGGAATTTGCCGGAACGCGATCAGCTTTCGATCAACATCAAACAGATGAAAGCCAGATTGGCTTTGTGCTTTGGTGGTCGAATTGCCGAACAGCTTGTTTATGGTGAAGATTCACTGAATACCGGTGCTTCCAATGATATTCAGCAAGCCACCGATATGGCACGGGCAATGGTGACCGAATATGGTATGTCGCCCAAACTGGGCTGGTTGCGTTATCGCGAAAATCAGGATGAAGTCTTTTTGGGTCACAGCGTTTCACGCTCTCAGAATATTTCGGAAGAAACTGCCAAAATTATCGATCAGGAAGTCAGAGTCTTGGTAGAAGAAGGCGAAAGCCGCGCCCGTCAGGTCTTGACCGAGCATATTGATGAGCTGCATCGTTTAGCCAACGCGCTGATTGAATACGAGACCTTGAGCGGTGAAGAAGCCAAGCGTGCTATCGCCGGTGAGAAGATCACGACGATTGAGGTCAAACCGCAGGTAACAATCCCGCTTTCTGGTGGCGCGTCAGGTGTCCCGAAAAGCCCGCCTTTCAATGGCTGGGGTAATGCAGCACCGCAGGGCGCTTAACCGAAATAGCCTCTTTAAAATTTTCACCAATGAGAAAGCCTGCTTCCCTTAAAAGAAGCAGGCTTTTTTGCAAAAAACTATTTTTCACATCCCTTTTTGCCCATTTTATTCTATAGAAGATGAACTATGCGCTTGATTTTTTCCTTGCCCGTGATGGCGGCAATGTTGTCGTCGTCGTCTTTGGTCGCCGCCGATGTGCCTAATGTCGCGGCATCCTCTGTGATGAGCGTCCAGCAATTTTTAAACAAAGCCAAACATCTGAAAGAAAAAGGGCCTTTTGCCCTGCTGTCCCCTGATTTTGATTTACTGAGTCATGTCGGGGAAGCGGCTGATGACGCATGGAAGGCGCAGCTTAAACATAGCCCGAAGCCAGCCTGCCCCCCATCGACTGATATTTCTATCAAAGACAAAGATTTCATGGCTTTCATGAAGGCAATCCCGAAAGAAGATAGAGATCATATTTCGGTGAATGAAGCCTATATTCAGGGGATGAACAAGCGTTATCCTTGTAATGAATCCTCAAAGCATTCCTGAATTTTTTAAATAAATTGAAGTCTGATAAAGACCTTGGCGGAAGTGATACAATGACTGGCAATAAGATAGATCAAGCCACCCCGACAGAAATGATGGAAGGCATGGCGAAAAAAGCACGCCTTGCCAGTCAGATTTTAGCGCAGGCTCCGACTGCGCAAAAAGCCGAGGCTTTGATCGCGACTGCCGATGCTATTCGCCGTCATTCGGTGGATATTTTGGCAGCGAATGCCCAAGATGTGGCAACAGCCGAAAGTAATCAATCTTCCTCTGCGATGATTGATCGCTTGCGTCTGACCGAAGCAAGGCTTGAGAATATAGCTTTGGCTTTAGAAGTTATTGCCCATCTGGAAGATCCGGTGGGTCAGATTATTGATAAACGGATGCGCCCTAACGGGCTGGAATTAACCCGTATTCGGGTTCCTATTGGCGTTATTGGTATCATTTATGAAAGTCGCCCTAATGTGACGATTGATGCCGCCGCTCTGACTTTAATGTCTGGTAATGCCGCAATTTTGCGCGGTGGTTCCGAGGCAATCCATAGCAACAAAGCGCTTTATCAAACCATGCGTGAAGGCTTGAAAAAAACCGGATTACCAGAAGAGGCGATTCAACTGGTATCGACAACGGATAGAGCCTTGGTCGGGGCGATGTTAACAGCAAGCGGCTTGATTGATCTCGTTATTCCGCGCGGTGGAAAATCCTTGGTCGCCCGTGTGCAGCAAGATGCGCGTGTGCCGGTCTTGGCGCATTTGGACGGCATCAATCATAGTTATGTTCATAAAGAAGCCGATCCTGAAAAAGTCGAAAAAGTGATCGTCAATGCCAAAATGAGGCGCACAGGCATTTGTGGCGCAACCGAAACGGTATTGATTGATCGCGATTATCCGGTCGAAAAGGTAAAATCACTGCTTCAAGCCCTTCATAAGGCTGGTTGTGAAATTCGCGGGACAGAAGAAATCCAAAAAATTGACCCTGAAGCCAAAGCCGTTTCAGAAGAAGATTGGGGCACCGAATATCAGGATGCCATTTTATCAGTCCGCTTTGTCGATAATATGGATGAGGCCTTGTCCCATATCGCCCGTTATAGTTCCAGTCATACGGATGCCATTTTGACCGAAAATCGCGAGGTAGCAGAAAAATTTCTATCTAGTGTCGATTCCGCTATTGTGATGTGGAATGCCTCGACCCAGTTTGCCGATGGGGGCGAGTTTGGTTTGGGTGCCGAAATCGGTATTGCCACCGGACGTATCCATGCAAGAGGCCCTGTCGCCCTTGAAGGTTTGACCAGCTATAAATGGCAGGTACGCGGGACAGGTCAAATTCGGCCTGTGGCATAAGATACGGCTTTGATTAGGTCTTTATTGTTCAATTCGTGAAAACGGGCTTTTGCCTCGATGAAAAAATTAACCGGTTTACTGGGCGGATCTTTTAATCCAGCACATAAAGGCCATCGCTATATTTCGCTCTGGGCTAAAAAATCTTTGGCTCTTGATGAAATATGGTGGATGGTTTCGCCCGGTAACCCGTTAAAATCGCATACTTCTGATATGGCTTCTCTGCCGCATCGTTTTGCCTCTGCCCATCATATCGCCCGTCGCAGTCCGATCAGAGTGACCGCGATTGAGCGTGAGTTGAACTGTCGTTTTACCGTCGATACTCTGCGGCGATTGATCCATCGCTATCCTAATCGCCGTTTTATCTGGCTGATGGGGATGGATAATTTAAAGCAATTTCAAAAATGGAAAAACTGGCAAGAGATTGCACGCATGGTTGTGATTGCGGTCATTGCCCGTCCGAGTTATGATAACAGAGTTCACGCCGTGAGGGCGATGGGCTGGCTGCGGCGATTTGTCCGACCCGCATGCCGTTCACGTTATTGGACTGATTGGAGGCCGCCGGCACTTGTCTTATTGCGCTTTCGTCCTGACCCTTCTTCTGCAACAGCCACGCGGGCAATCCGTCCTGACTGGTATGCAGCTTACTCAGGCAAAGCCTTACGAGATGCCGTTACAGGGCGACCCATCAGCTAGGAGGTAAATTGCCTGCCCCTTCTTCTCCCCGAAAAAATCAAACGTCTTTTGATCCGGAAATGTTATTAAAACTGGTTACTGATTCATTGGATGATGATCAGGCCTTGGAAATCGTTACGATTCCTTTGGCTGGAAAATCCAGCATTGCCGATTATATGGTAATAGCCAGCGGACGGTCATCCCGTCAGGTAACGGCGATGGCTCAGAAATTGGCTGACCGCATTAAAGCCGCTACCGGCTATGTTTCCAAGATAGAAGGTTTGCCTGCGGCTGACTGGGTCTTGTTGGATGCCGGAGATATTATTATCCATCTCTTCCGTCCTGAAGTCCGCAGTTTTTATAACCTCGAAAGAATGTGGGGCTTTGGTGATGAATCAGACCAGCCAGTTTCACAATCTGTTTTGTCATAATGATATTTTAAAATTATCTTTTAAAAAATTGTGACAATATCCCTATTAACCTGTGGTCAGAAAAGAAGGCCATGAAAATTCATATCATTGCCAGAGGACGCATTGGCCGATCGCCGGAAGGCGAACTGGTAGAACGCTATATGAAGCGGCTTTCATGGCCTTACCGGATCACTGAATTGCCTGATCGTGCGAGTAATGCGCCCTTACCTCCTGCACCGCCCCATTCAATAACGGTGGCAATGGATGAAAAGGGAAAAACTTGGCGGTCGATGGAATTCGCCCAGAAAATAGGCCATTGGCAAGAGGAAGGCCGATCGGAAATTCGTTTTCTGATTGGAGCTGCCGATGGTTTACGTGACGAAGAGCGCGCAGCCGCCGATATGTATTTTGCCTTTGGCGCGGCGACATGGCCTCACATGTTGGCGCGGGCGATGTTGGCTGAGCAATTATGGCGCGCTAGTGCGATTTTGTCCGGTCATCCTTACCATCGTGAAGGATAATGTCAGAGGCAGGTCGTAACAACCGAAACAGCCGATATTTTTTGGCTTTTTGCCTTTGGTTAGGTTGTTTTGACCTGAATATAGGAAAAGCCGGTGCGGCTGTTATCGAGACCACTGACACCGGCATTTCATCCTATCGAGCGTTATTGAATGCCCGAAAACAGGCGGGGCTTTTAAAAGAAGAAGCCGTTTTAGCCAAAAAAGAATCCCAAAATTTTCTATTAAAGGCGCTGCCTTTTGCTGCCGATATCCAAAGACTTCAAAAACAGATTGATAGAGAAAAAACGGTTCTCTCCAAAATAGAAACCCAACGCCAAGCACAGCAGTCAGAACTGGCTAGACAGCGAACGCCTTTAACGAAATTGGCAGCGGCCTTGGAAAGAATGGCGCGCTATCCCTTTCTTATGATTTTTATTCAGCCAGATAATATCGCCGATATTGTCCATTTACGGGAAATTATCGCGGCATCCCGCCCTGTTATTCAACAAAAATCGATAAGCGTCGTAAAACGGATTGCTGTCATTAACAGCCTGTATCAACAGCAAAAGCAGGTTATTGATCGTATCAAAAAAGATCAAAATAGCTTGGAAGAAAAACGGCAATATTTCCTCGCCCTTGCCCATAATGGTCAAGAACAGGCGGAAACCTGGCTATCTCAAGCGATGTATCAGGAAGATGCGGCTATTGCAGCCGAACAGACATTAAAAGAAAATGGCGGAAAGAGAAGAAAAGCGCTCCCGCCTAAAAATTTTTGCCCCTTCCCGCTTGCTGATTGGCATATGCCAGTTAATGGTTGGATTAGCCCGAATAGCGATGCAGAAGCGCTTTATCTTGTCGTCGACAAAAATGCCGAAATATATGCGCCGCAATCGGGTATTGTTCTTTATGCCGGAGATTTCAGGAGTTATAAGCAAGTCGTCATTATCAGACATAAAGACGGCTATATATCTTTGTTAACTGGTCTTGATAAAAGTGCCGTAAAAACAAATCAGCCTATCGAAGCAAGGCAACTTGTCGGTTATACCGCAGGTCATCCATCGGAAATTGGCTTTCAGATAAGGCATCATGACGAGACTGTGGCTTTATGGCCTGATATCAAGGAAGCCATCAGACAAAATAACCGACCGACTTGCAATTTTTTGGGCGAGCCTGCACAAGAAAATAATATAAAAGAAAAAATGCCATAATAAAGGCCTTGTCATCAACCCGAATTTACCCCCTTTTTACGAAATGCCGTTTAAGCTGACGAAACAATCAGCCAGATTTTAACGACAAAAATGGGCGATATTCTGCAATGCCTGCCATGGATGGACAAAGTAAAGACTGATGAAAATAAAGAAATTACGGCTTCCCCTTCTCATGGCTTTGGCCAGCACGGGTATGTTGATTCCGGCGCTCACCTCTTCCATGGCAGCGGTCGATAGCCAGAATAAAGATACCTATCATCAGCTTGACCAGTTTATGAGAGTCTTTGAACAGGTCAAAAGCAGCTATGTCGATAAGGTTGATGACCAAAAATTGATCCAAGGGGCGATTGACGGGATGCTGTCCAATCTTGACCCCCATAGTTCTTATATGAATGCCCATCAATTCGCGAATATCAAAACCCAAGCCGATGGGAATTATGGTGGTTTAGGGCTAACCGTGATGGCGCAGGATGGTATTTTAAAAGTCATCAGCCCGATGAAAGATACCCCGTCATGGCGTGCTGGTTTAAAAGCGGGCGATTATATTACCCATATTGATGGCCAGTTTATTTATGGCTCCAATATTGATGACTCGGTTTCTAAAATGCGAGGAAAACCCGGAACATCGGTCAAATTAACCGTCGTTCGCCCCGGTCGTGACAAAGAATTTGATGTCACTTTGACCCGCGAAATTATTCAGGTTCAGTCCGTAAAATGGGCAGTGACCAATCATATCGGGGTGATTACAGTCAGTTCTTTCTCGCATAATGTTGGGGCAGATGTCACCAAGGCCATCGCCGATATTGAAAAACAGAATAAAGGCGCACCCTTAGGCTATATTCTCGATTTGCGTTCTAACCCCGGGGGATTATTGGATCAGGCAGT
>NZ_JAIWON010000126.1 GCF_020216885.1 Zymomonas sp.
GCTAGCTGATTTTTGCTTTAGCGAACAGCGTTTATTATTATTTGTATCTTGGCTGCTCTTGTTTCTTTGGCAAGAGCAGGCTAGATGCAGCTTCTCTATCCGGCTGGTCGGTAACCAGCTATCTAACGGAGTTTATCATGAAGCAGAATATTCATCCTGATTATCACTTTATCAAGGTTCAGTTGACGGACGGTACCGTATTCGAAACCCGTTCTACATGGGGTAAAGAAGGCGATACCATGAAGCTGGATATTGATCCGCGCGTTCATCCGGCATGGACTGGCGGTCGTTCACAGTTGGTTGATGCTGGTGGCCAGGTTGCCCGCTTTAACAAGCGTTTTGGCGCTCTGTTGAAAAAGAAATAAGCTGTTATTTCGGGGTGGCTTCGGCCACCTCGTCACTTTATTATTGATGATATACCTTCTTGACCTCTTCTAAGTTACAATCCTGCATCAAAATTGTTTTTTGGCTGACGTTGTTCACTGCCTATGTGCTGGCTATTTTACCCGCGCCTGATACGATTCATTTGGCTCCCAGTGACAAAATAGACCATATTATAGCCTTCCTGACATTGACTATTCTGGCAGCTTTGGCTTGGCAAAAAACGCCTTCTTTTAAAATTGCTATAGGTCTTAGCCTTTTTGGTGCTCTCATTGAACTGACCCAAGCTATCCCCTTTATTCACCGTGATGCCGAATTAGCCGATTGGCTCGCTGATATCAGCGCCGTCTTTTTTGTGCTGCTTGTCAGAAATGCTATAAAACGATTTATGGAATAGATGGTTTTAATCATATCAGATAAGACCTAAAATTTTATACTTTCCTCATATTTAAGCTAACGTCTTTGTTAGTAAAAATTGGTTGAATAAACCGATATTCTTCATATCCTCTTTACCACAATGACATTGCCTCTTCGTAAAATGAACCCTGATTTTTAGGGCATTTGGAAGAGCTTTTTTAAAAATTTTTCATAAAAGATTATCTTATCATAAAGCTTCCAATCTGCTGTAGAGTGACAATCTTTTTATCTCATTTCCCTTTTTGAAGGAGCGCTGGTGATGAGTGCTGATCCCATATCTACCCGTGTTTTTATTCTTGGCAGCGGGCCTGCCGGATTAACCGCAGCCATTTATGCGGCTCGTGCTGGATTAAACCCGATCGTGGCACAAGGTTTGCAGCCGGGTGGTCAGTTGACAATTACAACTGAGGTCGAAAATTTCCCCGGCTTCCGCGAGCCTATTCAAGGGCCTTGGTTGATGGAAGAAATGCAGGCTCAGGCTGAAAATGTCGGTGCAAAGCTGGTCTGGGACATCATCACTTCGGTCGATTTTTCTCAGCGCCCCTATCGTTTAACGGGTGATGGTGGTCAGGTCTATTTGGCTGATAGCTTAATTATTTCAACTGGCGCACAAGCGCGTTGGCTTGGCCTTGAAAGTGAAACAGCCCTCCGTGGCAAGGGTATTTCAGCTTGCGCTACCTGTGATGGCTTCTTTTTCCGTGGGAAAAAAGTCGTTGTGATTGGAGGCGGCAATACCGCTGTTGAAGAGGCACTTTATCTGACCAATCATAGCCCTGAAGTGACGCTGATTCATCGCCGTGATAGCCTGCGGGCTGAAAAAATTATGCAGAAGCGCCTTTTAGCGAATCCAAAGATCAAGATACGCTGGGATAGTGAAGTTGCTGAATTTATTGCTGGGGAAGATAGCGCCTTATCAGCAGTCAAATTGAGAGATACGAAAACAGGCAAAGAATCTCTCCTTGAAACCGAAGGTGCCTTTATTGCTATTGGCCATAAACCCGCCACTGAACTGTTTCAGGGGCATTTAAAACTTGATGATGAAGGCTATATTGAAGTCACACCCGGTACGACCCAAACCAGCATCAAAGGAATTTTTGCCTGCGGCGATGTGATGGACAAGCATTACCGTCAAGCCGTTACGGCTGCTGGAACGGGCTGTATGGCCGCGTTAGAAGCCGAGCGTTTTTTAGGTGAAATTGATTTCAAGGAAGATTGATTTTCTATTCCAAATCCTCGGCAGGATAACTTTATCCTATCAAAGCTAGGGGATTATTGAATTCTGATTGTCGTCTTTACACAAGACCACTTTAAGCACGCGCTTTTTATAAAGGCGACAAATCAGAATATTGAAAGGGTTGGGTGTAATCTTGAAATACTGTAAATAAATTACAAAACAACGTGGCTAAGATAAGATTATTAAAGAATCTTTGTTTCTGTAAAAGAGCGCATCGCAAGTTAAATCAAGAATTTAGAAGTTCGTTCAATATAAGAGCGGCAATAACCAAAATATAAAATAATCATATCATTTTGACTGATTTTAAACTAGCGTAGAAGACTTATATAACTGCTTGTTTCTTTCAAGAAATCTTGTGCCTGCTCTATATTGGCAGATATTGGATTATTAACCCAATAGAATAAAAATAAAGCGGATACAGGTAGAAGACTTTTCCCGCGTCAGCATTCGTCAGCATTGCAGATCCATCGACAAACTCAATTTTTATGTGGATTTTTATAGGCGCAGAGAGCGCGGCTAATATCGGACAAAAACCTTAATCGCAAATAGGCTCTTTTGTGCAGAATTTAAGCCATGCATAGCTTGGGAATGCTATTTGAGATAAAAAATAGTGACAATTCGGCCAGATACAAGAAAGCCGGAAACAATGTTTCCGGCCTTCTTGAACAATCTAGTTCTTAGAAAAACTAGTTGCGAGCCTTATCAACCAGCTTGTTGCTGGCGATCCACGGCATCATTTTACGCAGACGTGCGCCGACCTGTTCGATCGGGTGAGCCGCCATGCGTTTACGGGCAGCCTTGAGTTCCGGCTGACCAGCACGGTTATCAAGAACAAATTTGCTGACAAAACGACCGCTCTGGATATCGTCCAGAATAGCCTTCATTGCCTTTTTGGATTCTTCGTTGATGACCCGCGGGCCAGATACGATATCACCATATTCGGCAGTGTTAGAAATCGAATAACGCATATTGGCAATACCTGCTTCGTAGATCAGATCCACGATCAGCTTCATTTCATGCATACATTCGAAGAATGCCATTTCAGGCGCGTAACCCGCTTCAGTCAAGGTCTCAAAACCAGCCGTGATAAGAGCAGTCAAACCACCGCAGAGAACAGCCTGCTCACCAAACAAATCGGTTTCGACTTCTTCACGGAAAGTGGTTTCAATAACACCAGAGCGACCGCCGCCGATGCCAGAAGCATAAGCAAGAGCGATATCATGAGCGTTACCGCTGGCATCCTGATCAACGGCGACCAAGCACGGCACACCACCACCACGGACATATTCAGAACGAACCGTGTGACCTGGGCCTTTCGGTGCGATCATGAAAACGTCGATATCTTTGCGGGGTTCGATCAGGCCGAAATGGATGTTCAAACCATGAGCAAACGCAATGGCGCTACCAGGGCGCAGATTATCTTTTAAATCTTCGGCATAGATAGCAGCCTGATGTTCATCAGGTGCCAAGATCATCAGGATATCAGCCCATTTTGCGGCTTCAGCATTGGTCAAAACCTTGAAACCAGCATCCTGTGCTTTTTTAACAGAAGCCGAATCAGGACGAAGCGCAATAGCTACTTCGGCAACACCAGAATCGCGCAAATTCTGTGCATGGGCGTGACCCTGACTACCATAGCCCAGAATAGCGATTTTCTTGGACTTGATCAGCCCAAGATCAGCATCACTATCGTAATAAACTTTCATTTTACTTCCTACTCTAATTCTAAACGCATAAATATCAGGTGAAACTTAAAAAGCATCCCGACCGCGCGCCATGGCTGCAATACCCGTGCGCGCGACTTCAACCAAGCCCAATTCACCCATAAGCTCGAGAAATTTTTCAACTTTTTCAGTTGTGCCGGTAACTTCAAAGATAAAACTGGCAATGGTCGCATCAACCACTCGGGCATGATAAACTTCAGCCAAACGCAAGGCTTCGATACGATTATCACCCACACCAACCACTTTAATAAGGGCTAATTCCCGTTCAACATGGGGGCCAATGGCTGTCAAATCGACAACCCGATGCACCGGCGGCAGACGGTCCAACTGGTGAACCATCTGGTCGATGACATGAGGAAGGCCACTGGTCACAATGCTTAACCGGCTTATGGCATTATCTTTTGTGACATCCGCAACGGTCAGGCTTTCGATATTATAGCCTCTGGTAGAAAACATGCCTGAAATGCGGGCAAGAATACCAGCAACGTTATCAACAGTGACAGAAAGCGTATGGCGCTCTATCACTTCTCCACTATCCATGATGGGCAAAGTCCTTAAAGATTAACCGCGAATGGTAGTCGCAGACGAAGGTGCAGCGGAAGGAGTATATTCCGGCTTCTTGACATGGTTATCGGTGATATCCGATTCCAAAATCATTTCAGTCTGGCCGGCTCCCGGCGGCACCATCGGCAAACAATTCGCTAATTGAGCAACCTGACAGTCAACCAAGACAGGCCCCGGCGTTTCCAACATCGTTTTGATGCCATCTTCAAGCTGGGAAGGTTTCTCAATTTTAAGCGCATTCCAGCCATAAGCCTTAGCCAATGCAACAAAATCAGGCAGCGCTTCTGAATAGCTTTGTGACCGGCGATGATCATAAAGCAAATCTTGCCACTGACGCACCATGCCCATGAAACGGTTATTCAAGATAAAAATTTTCACCGGCAAACGATATTGAGCAACCGTAGCCATTTCCTGAATATTCATCTGGAAAGAGGCTTCACCAGCAATCGTCATGCAGAGGCTGTCTGGATTACCGACCTGCGCGCCAATAATAGACGGGAAACCATAGCCCATCGTTCCCAAACCACCTGAAGTCAGGAAATGATTGGGAGAGTCAAAACCGAAATACTGGGCGGTCCACATCTGATGCTGTCCGACTTCTGTCGAGACGATCGGATTTTTACCCTTTGTAGCTTCCCACAGGCTACGGATAGCCTGCTGCGGCATGATCTCGCTACCCTGCTTGGTAAAATTCAGGCATTGTTTGGCGCGCCATTCATCAATCTGCACCCACCATGCCGAAATATCTTGCATCTGGTAATGCTTTTCTTTCCAAAGCGCGACCATGTCCTGCATGACTGATCCGACATCACCCACAATTGGCAAATCCACATGGATGATACGATTGATCGAAGAACGATCAATATCGACATGAATTTTCTTGGAATGAGGTGAAAAACCTTCAACTTTGCAGGTGACGCGATCATCAAAGCGGCTGCCAAGGGCAACGACCAGATCGGCTTCATGCATGGCATAATTAGCTTCATATGTGCCATGCATACCAAGCATGCCCAACCATTGCTGGGAAGAGGCTGGAAATGCGCCCAAGCCCATCAGGGTTGAGGTTACCGGAACACCTGTTAAGTCAGCTAATTCACGCAAGGCTTTGCTGGCATCGGGACCAGAATTGATAACGCCGCCACCGGTATAGAAAACCGGACGCTTTGCCTTGGAAATCATATCAAGAGCGTTGGTAATCTCCACTGGATCCGCTTTAACACGCGGACGATAACCGCGATGCATCCGCTTGTTAGGATCCGGTTTGATGTAGTCGATAACCGCCGTCTGAACATTTTTCGGAAGGTCAATAACCACCGGCCCCGGACGACCGGAGGTCGCCAAATGGAAAGCTTCGACAATCGTCTGGGCTAAGTCCTTCGGGTCGCGAACCAGATAGTTATGCTTGGTGCAATGGCGGGTAATACCGATGGTATCCGCCTCTTGGAAAGCATCGGTTCCGATTAAATTCGTAGCGACCTGACCAGAAAAAACAACCAACGGAATAGAATCAAGCATGGCGTCAGCGATGCCGGTAACGGCATTGGTCGCCCCCGGGCCTGAAGTCACTATAACAACACCGGGTTTTCCGGTCGACCGCGCATAGCCTTCTGCTGCATGGACAGCCCCGCCTTCTTGGCGAGCCAGAATATGCCGGATGCCTTCATCCTGATAAAGGGCATCGTAAATGGGGAGAACTGCTCCGCCGGGATAGCCGAAGATCAGATCGACACCCATATCCTTGAGTGTTTCAAGAACAATGGCGGCGCCGCTGAGTTGGCGACACATGCTTTATTTCCTTTTCGAAACCCCATGATCCAATCGCGATGATTGTCATGGTTCAGTTTGTAGCCTTGATAAGGGAAAGGCTAAAAATCTCAGTGAATTTAAAAATAGCAAAGGTAGAGGACGGCCTTAAAAGAATAAAACTATTCACGTCAACTATATTGATAATAATTTTATTGCGAAATCGTCAATTTTTTTAAAATTGATGTCATCGAAAATTTTTATCCAACTCTCGTCCGTCTGATGACGAAACCACGTTCTCTGCCTTTTGGCATATTGACGGGTAGCTGCCTTTGCTTTTTCGATCATTGTTAATCGATCAATTTCCCCTCTTATATAAGACACTATTTCTCTTACGCCAATAGCCCGCATAATCGGTAAATCTGCCGGTAATTGACGACCCATTAGTCGAATAACTTCTTTCTCGGCACCTTGTTCCAACATTTGATCAAATCTTTTGTCACAACGAGACCTCAAGATATTTGCTGGCGGTATAATGACAAAAGATTGCAATTTTATTTCATTAGCAATGCCGCCCGTTTTTCTTTGCTGCCAATAATGCAAAGGATAGCCCGTCGAACGCATCACTTCCAAAGCCCGCATAATGCGCGTCTTATCCGTCGGAAGAAGCCTGTCTGCTGCAATCTGATCTTCTTGCTGTAGGGCGCTATAAGCCTCTTCTACAGACATTGATCGGACTTCTTCACGCAGATCGGGGTTAATGTCCGGTATCGGAGCAATGCCCTCTAGCAAGGTTCTAATATAAAGACCTGTGCCACCGACCAGAATAGGAAGTCTGCCACTTGCATGGGCATTTTTTATTTCTTTTTTAGCCAGTTCTGCCCAAAAAACAGCCGATGCGGGTTCACTGCCATCCTGAATCCCAAAGAGACGATGGGGTAATATTTTTTCATCCGCATCGCTCGGACGGGCTGTTAAGATTTGAAGATCCGTATATAATTGCGAGGCGTCGGCATTAATAATAATGCCATTTGTTTTCATCCCCATTGCAATAGCTAATTGCGACTTGCCGCTTGCTGTTGGGCCTGCGATGAGGAGAACTGGATGTTTTTTAGGAGATTCGGATATGCTCATTGCTACACTGATAGCAGCAAAATCCTTGCCCGTAGATGCTCTTGATCAAGCTCGGTCACTTCTGGCTGCAAAGGGCGGTAAAATCGGGGATCAGAAATGGCTGGCACCTGAAAAAGCGATTGATCTGTCTTTAGAAGATATCAGTCTGGCAGATGCACGGGCTGTTTTTTTTGATTCGATGCCGGGTATCGATGTTTTTGTGCAAAATGACGAGCATCGTCGCAAAAAATTGCTGATATCTGATATGGATTCAACCGCGATTGCTGATGAATGCATGGATGAGCTGGCTGATTATGCCGGTTTCAGAAAAGAATCCGAAGAAATCACGATCCGCGCAATGCGGGGAGAATTGAATTTTGACGAATCTCTGAAAGCCAGAACCAAACTTCTGGCGGGTTTGAAAACATCTATTATTCAGGAATGCGTCCGCGATCGCATTCATTTAACCCCCGGAATCAAAACGCTTATTCAGACGATGAATGCCAATGGCGCCCATTGTTTTCTGGTTTCTGGCGGTTTTCTTGATTTTGCCGTGCCCGTTGCAAAAGAAATCGGTTTTGAAAAACCCTTTGCCAACACCTTGGAGGTCGAAGGCGATACATTGACGGGTCGGGTGCTTGATCCGATTTTAGGACCTGAAACCAAGAAAGAAATTTTGCAGGAAGAATGCCAGCGTTTTGGTATTAAATTAGAAGAAACCATCACCTTGGGCGATGGCGCTAATGATATTCCGATGATTGAGGCAGCTGGCCTTGGCGTTGCTTATCATGCCAAACCACGCACAGTTTCTCATTCAGATGCCCATATCAGCTATGGCGATATGACCGCGATCCTTTTTGCCCAAGGCTATACGCCCGATGAATGGGTAAAATAAGACCTTTCCCTTTTCTAAAATTTCAGAGGTGGCTTTATTCCTGTTAAAGCCACCTTCTATTTTATCTTTTTCTTTATTCTTTCTCGGCGTTTCTGATTAAAAATTTTTGTAAAGATAGCCAATATTTCCAATGAAATTCAGGTTAAAACACCTGTAAAGGACGGGTATTTTATTATCACTTTAATGATAACTATTGGCATCATCAAAATCATCAAGAATTAGTCAAAATTGAAATGACAGTTATGCCTTTTACTCTAAAAGGGATGTGCTTTCCATCTTGGAAAAATGACGTATTTTTGTTAATCCACAATAAATAAAAAGGTAAACCATCTTCAATAGGGTATCGGATACTATAAATTTATAGATGTTTATCCGATCATCTCTGGCGCTGGATTAAGATAACGAGGGGCAAGCACAAGTTTTATGAATATCAAGGCTTTATTCGGGTCTGCGGTCGTCTTGGCAGTGGTGGCCTATGGGGCAACGACCTCGTATCTGGTTCATTACGATCATGAAACAGCCCCCAAACTTTCTTCGCTCTCCCCGACAAATAATAATCCGAAAGCTAAGGCTGCCTTTGATACGATTGCAGAAGCCCGCTGCGATTACTGTCATACCAAAGATGCTAAACTGCCTTTTTATGCTAGCTTGCCCGTCGCAAAACAGCTGATGCAGCGTGATATCAAACGCGGGTTACAGCATTTCCAGATACAACCGGTTTTAAATGCCTTGGAAAAAGGCGAAGCGGTCGATGAGGAATCCTTGGCAAGAATGCAGTTCGTTGTTGAACATGACATGATGCCGCCGAAAATGTATCTTACCATGCATTGGCATGCTGCCCTTGGTGAAAAGGGCAAAAAGGCTATGCTGGAATGGATCAAAGAAAGCCGGATTAAAAACTATGATGCGGCTGGGCTTGTTGCGCCTCAGTTCCAGTCCGAACCGATACAGCCTATTCCAGCAGCTGACTTTTCTGACAAAGAAAAAATCGCCCTTGGGGAACGTCTGTTTTTTGACAAACAGCTTTCTGGCGATGGCACTTTGAATTGTGCCAGCTGTCACGGCCTGAACAAAGGTGGGGTGGATAATCTCGTCACCTCTACGGGTATCAAGGGACAAAAAGGCCCCATTAACGCACCTACTGTTTACAATTCGGTTTATAACAAACTGCAATTCTGGGATGGTCGAGCAAAAGATTTACAGGAACAGGCGGCGGGGCCTGTCATGAATCCTCTGGAAATGGGTTCCCATGATTGGGCAGAGGTTAGCAAGCGCGTTATGGCACAGCCGGGCTACAAAGAAGCCTTTATAAAGGTCTATGGCGGTCAGGCTAATCAGGAACGTATTACCAATGCAATCTCTGTTTATGAGGCAACTTTGGTAACGCCTGACAGTCGTTTTGACCAATATTTAAAAGGCCATGAAAACGCTATCAACGAACAGGAAAAACGCGGTTACGCGTTGTTTAAAGATCTAGGTTGTGCTTCTTGCCATGTTGGTAAAGCGATGGGTGGTCAAAGTTTTGAAGTCATGGGACTTGAAGGTGACTATTTCGGTAAAAGAGGTCACCCAACTGATGCTGATCAAGGCCGTTTCTCTCAAACGCATAATGCCCTTGATATGCATCGTTTCAATGTGCCAACATTACGGAATATTGAATTGACGGCACCTTATTTCCACGATGGCAGCGCCAAAACTTTGGAAGAAGCTGTTCGTGAAATGGTGCGCTACCAGACACAGAAAGGTCAAATCCCTGAAAAGGATGTTCAGGATATTGTGGCCTTCTTGAAAACTCAAACGGGAAGCTATCGCGGCCATAATCTGGCAACGATCACAGAAGAAGAAGCAGGCATATTGCCTTCTAAATAATCATCATCCTGTTTTAAACCGAAGAAGAGATGCCTCTCTTTCAAAAGGACAAAATCCTAATGAAAGAGGGGTATTTTTTTAAAAATTAGCTGTTATCTGCGATCAGCTTCGCTTATTCCAATACTATGTTAACTATATCGCAAGCAGAAGAACAGGCAGCCCGTTTGGTGGCTGCTGCATGTCAAGCCGGAGCCGACGCGGCTGATGTTGTTTTTGTCCAAGGACAATCCCAAGATATTTCCGTTCGCTTGGGACAACTGGAAGATGTGGGTCGCTCTGAAGGCGCAGAGATCGGTCTAAGATTGTTTATCGGACATCGTTCGGCCAGTGTTTCTTCTTCTGATTTTTCGAAAGAAGCCTTGGATGCCTTGGTTGAAAGAGCCGTTGCGATGGCACGTGAGGCACCCGAAGACCGCTGGGCAGGCTTGGCACCGAAAGAATTGCTGATGCAGGGCGCAGCGCCTGAAATCGAAAGCGATGATGGAAAGGATATTGCTTCAGCTGTCTTGCGAGAGCTGGCCTTAAAAGCGGAGGATGCTGCCCGTTCAGTAGACGGTATTACGAATAGTGAAGGGGCTTCTGCCAGCGCAGGACGCACGATTTTTGCCCTAGCGACGAGTGATGGTTTTACTCGCGGTTCCAGTTCTTCAAGCTATGGCTGCTCTGCCTGTGTTATTGCAGGGCAAGGGGTTAATATGCAGCGTGATTATGATTTTCATGCTACCCGCCATTTTGAAGATTTAGACGCGGCTGAATTGATTGGGAAAAGAGCGGCTGAACGGACAATTGCGCGTTTAAATCCAACGCGGATTGATAGCGGTCAAATGCCGATTATTTTTGACCCACGCGTCGGTAGCGGCTTCTTATCCTATTTAATTCAAGGCATCAGCGGCGGCGCTATCACGCGCAAGACCAGCTTTTTGTTAGACAGCCTTGGAAAGCCAGTTTTCAACGAAGATATCACCATTAAAGAAGACCCTTGGCGGAAAAGAGGGATTGCTTCGCGCGCTTTTGATGGCGAAGGCCTACCAACAAAACCCAATAATATTATTGAAAAAGGCCGATTGAATGGCTGGTTGCTTGATTCGGCTGCCGCTCGTCAATTGAGCATGACCCCGACAGGTCACGCCAGAAGAGGCGTCGGGGGGCCTCCGTCAACAGGAACGGCTAACCTTTATCTGGAAGCTGGAAAGGTCACACCCGAAGAATTGATGTCAGATATCAAGCTGGGTATTTATGTGACCGAAATGATTGGCAGTGGCGTCAATATGATTACGGGTGATTACAGCCGTGGTGCCTCCGGCTTTATTATCCGCGATGGACAGTTAGCCGAGCCTGTCGCCGAAATTACAGTTGCCGGTAATTTAAAAGATATCTTTATGCAGATGGTG
>NZ_JAIWON010000127.1 GCF_020216885.1 Zymomonas sp.
GATTACTTCTGTTACGCAGGAAGGTGATCGCCGCATTCGTGTTGCGACATAATATCCTATGGATACAGTTCCTACCGGTTCCTCTATCGCCTGTTCCGGTGTTTGTCTGACCGTTGTTGACAAAGGGACAACGCCCCGAAATTGGTTTGAGGTTACCGTTTCTGGCGAATCCGTTTCCCGCACGGCACCGGGACGTTGGGAAAAAGGCCAAAAACTTAATCTGGAACGTGCCTTGAAAATAGGCGACGAATTGGGCGGCCATATCGTTACAGGTCATGTCGACGGCATCGGTAAAGTTGTTTCGATTACGGCAGTCGGTGATTCCCATAATTTTCTGATTGAAGCCGGGTCTGAAGTTGCCCCACATATTGCAGAAAAAGGATCAGTCTCTCTCGACGGCGTATCCCTTACGGTAAACGAAGTTAAAGATGTCGATGGCAAAGTGCTGTTTTCTATCAACATCATTCCTCACACCGCCGAAAAAACCACGCTCGGCGATTTGAAAGCCGGTGATTTTGTCAATATCGAAATTGATGTTCTCTCGCGCTATCTTGCCAGAATGAATGCTTTAGGAAATGTCGCGGTATGAGTAAGAATACCCCCATTGTAAAAGGATCGACCAAACGGCATCCTTTTCTATCTTCGGTTGAAGAGCTGATCGAAGAAGCACGGAATGGCCGAATATTTATTCTGGTTGATGATGAAGATCGTGAAAATGAAGGCGATCTGATTATTCCAGCACAGATGGCAACACCGGCGGCCATCAATTTTATGGCGACACATGGACGAGGTTTGGTCTGCCTCGCCATGACGAAAGAACGCGTAACCAGTTTGGGTCTAGCCCCGATGTCACGCGAGAATAACGCGCCTTTGCAAACCGCTTTCACCGTTTCGATTGAAGCCAAGGAAGGCGTTACCACCGGCATTTCTGCTGGCGACAGAGCGAGAACCATTGCGGTTGCTATCGACAGTTCCCGAGGTGCAGAAGACATTGTAACCCCCGGCCATGTTTTCCCCTTAGCGGCAAAACCAGGCGGCGTTCTGGTCAGGGCGGGTCATACGGAAGCCGCTGTTGATATTGCACGCTTGGCTGGCTTAAATGCTTCCGGTGTTATCTGTGAGGTGATGAAAGAAGACGGGACAATGGCTCGTCTTGATGATCTAGTCACTTTTGCTCAAAGGCATAATATCAAGATAGGCACTATCCGCGATTTGATCGCATGGCGGCGTGAACATGATAATAATGTCGAGTTGATTGAAGAAAAATCTTTCAACAGCCTTTATGGTGGTGATTGGCAAGCCATCCGTTTCAGAAACAAAGCGACCGGCAGCGAATCTTTGGCCTTGGTCAAAGGACAGATTTCAGCTGATGAACCGACCCTTGTTCGGATGCACGCTATTGATCCTTTTAGCGATATGCTGGGTCAAACAGGTTCTCGGCAACAGCTTTTATCCCGTTCGATGGAAATCATTGCGGAAAAAGGGACTGGTGTCGTTGTTCTTGTTCAACGTTCACAGGAAAATAGTGCCGATAAAAGCTCTGTATGGGCTGCCAGCCGAAATCAGGAAACAATTCACCGCGATTATGGTATAGGCGCACAAATTCTGGCGGAATTGGGCGTCAGAGATATGATTCTTCTGACGAACAGCCACCATATGCCTGTAGCCTTGGCCGGATATGGCCTTAACATAACAGGCGAACAGCCTATTACCGAAGGAGCCTGAAATGGCTAAATTCTTAATTGTCGAAGCACGTTTCTATAGCCATTTGAATGATATGCTGATTCAAGGTGCCAAACAGGCTATTGAAGCAGCCGGTCACGAATGTGAAGTCATCACGGTACCGGGCGCGCTCGAAATTCCGGCAGCCATTACTATGGCATCTGATACCGGTCTTTATGATGCCTTTGTCGCTTTAGGCGTTGTTATTCGGGGCGAAACCTATCATTTCGAGATTGTGGCATCAGAAAGCGCCCGTGGTGTTATGGCTTTGACTTTAGATGGTTTAGTGATCGGCAACGGTATTTTAACCGTCGAAAATGAACAGCAGGCCTTAGTTCGTGCTGATCCTCAACAAAAAAACAAAGGTGGGGATGCTGCCAAGGCGGCTGTTACCATGTTCAATCTCAAGAAAAAATTATCTTAAATATGAAAGGGATAGCGCCTGTTGTCTTATAATAAAGACGGCAGGCCTCCCTATCTTTCCAATGACATCTGTCATTTTACTCTGACTGTCATGAAAAACTTCATCTAAAATTCACCGCTAATATGTTGACCTTTTTTCCAGTAATAGCAGTATTACAAAGGTCACTTTATTGAATTAAAGAGACGTCCTCTAGGCTGTGAAGGATTATTATGACAGATTCCTCTCCGTCGGGCAGCAATCCCGATGAAATGACCTTGGATGAAATAAGACAAGCCATTGCTCCAAGCCTTCCCGAACATGTAGCATTTGATGGTTGGAGCGATCAGGCTCTGGCGTTAGCCGCTTACCAGCATAAAATTCCGATTGAGAGAGCGAGACTAGCCTTTCATGACGGCCGTATTCAGATGATAGATGCGTGGTTTGACTCTGTCGACAAAGCCTTGATTGAAAAAACCAAAAGCTTGCCATTAGATGACATGCGAGTGAGAGACCAAGTTCAGACTTTGATTATGGCACGCCTCGAGATTATGCAGCCTTATCGTGAGGCGCTGCGGCGAGCCTTAAGCATTTTAGTAATGCCAAGCCATGTGCCTCATTCATCTCAGCTTAGCTGGCATGCGGCTGATCTGATCTGGAAGCTAGCGGGTGATAAATCGACTGATTTTTCCTATTATACCCGTCGGTTGTCACTGGATGCCATTTATATGGCGACTTTATACGTCTATCTTGATGACAAAGATCCTGAACTCGCTAATACCCGCCAATTTTTAGCCAGACGGATCGGTAATTTTATGAAAATTCATAAAATTAAAAGCTGGTTCAAACGTTCAGAAGACAGCAAATTTTCATTCTCCCGCTTATTGGGACGCTTGCGTTACCCAAGCAAATAATCTCCTAATCGAGTAAGAAAGGCCATATTTTATGGCCTTTACTCGAAGGGGGGATGCAATTCATTCCACCAATGACGTTCCATTTTGCCGACGACCCAAGGGGCTTTCTGAAAACGCTGGGCTAAAAAGCCAAGCAATGCCCGCACCCTTGCCGGACGCGCCCGTCCCGGTGGGGTCAAAAGGAACATCCCGTAAGGCGGTATCGTCCATTCAGGGAATAATTCTTCTAAAACGCCATCCCGCAATGCTTGCCAGATGAAAAATTCCGGTTGGCAAGCGATGCCGATTCCTGACAGCAAAGGCCCCATGGCAACATCACCATTATCGACATGAACACGGCCATCTACCTTAACCTCTACTCGCCCCTCTTCTGGATGAGAAAAGCGCCAGATATGGGGATGCTCGATATGGGAATAAATAATAACTTCATGTTGGCTCAATTCGCGTGGATGCGTTGGACGGCCATGACGATCCAAATAGGCGCGTGATGCCACGACAGGCCGCCGAATGGAAAATAAACGCCGCGCCCGCAAAGAAGAATCAGGAAGGTCACCCATTCTCAAAGCGATATCAAAGCCTTCGGCGATAACATCGACTCTGGAATCACTTAAATGAAGATCAATACCGACCCGAGGATATTCTGCTAAAAATTCAGGAAGAATGGGTCCCAAAGCCTGAATACCAAAAGAAATAGGCGATGCGATCCTGACGACACCATAAGGGTTATTGGCATCTTCAGAAACTTCCGCTTCAATCGCTTCACCTTCTTCCAATAAATGAGTCGCGCGTGTCAAAGCGACGCGCCCGCTTTCGGTCAAAGATAAATGGCGGGAGGTTCTATGAAGAAGAGAGGTTCCCATTCTTTCTTCTAGTCGGGAAATCGCTTTTGATACTGTCCCTTTTGACAACCCCAGAGCTAAGGCTGCCTTTGAAAAAGAATTTGATTCAGCCACTTTGGCAAAGATAGCCCAAGCTTCGAAATCAGGCAGATGGCGCATGGCCGTTTCACTTTACTTGTCCATTTACAGGAACCTGTCTGTTCAACATGGTGACCTTATTGACAAGGAAAAAAGCTGTTTATTCCTTAAAAATTGGCATAAAATACGACAACATTAGCAAAAAGGCATTATTTTACCTTTTTGATAAATATTGTGGTAAGGAATCCCCCTTTATAAAAGGGAATCTAGCCTCAATCGGCCTTCCGGATACTCTCTTGTCACGCATGGCTGATACTGATTGTAGAAGGGTGTTATGATAATCCAAGACGATAAAAAGAAGATATTCTCTGCTGTAAATACATCTGAAAAATGGCTAATTGACCATAATACAGATCAAAAAACGCCCTTAGCTACGGGACATTTCAGTCAGCTTGAATGGGATGTCATCTATTTAGGGTTAAGGGAAGCTAAGTTAAAACACCGGAAAACATATAAGAGAGCGACCAGAAAACCCAATGGTCTCCGCCGGTTCTGGCATTGGATGACAGGTATCGAGCCGCCCAAAAATTTGGCCGATGAAAAACTTGAAGCGCTGCGCTCTTTTGCTTTCGCCCGCGCCCGCAAAGAAGATCATCACCATCTGGAAAAACAGCTGAACCATCACGGCTATAACGCCCAACAAATAAAGACAATTGCCTCTTTGACAGCAGGAAAAAGACTGTCACGACATCACGGCTACAAATAAAAAACGGGAAGTTTATTCCCGTTTTTTATCTTTAGTTTTTAGGCCTTAGCTGATTGTTTCAGCAGAATATCGTTCTGGGTAAAGGCATCTTGCGCCGCAGCGATTAAAGCCCCTGCTTTGGCTTCACATTCCCGTTGTTCCGAGGCAGGATCACTATCTGCAACAATACCTGCACCCGCCTTTATATGAAGAACACCGTCTTTCAAAATAGCGGTTCTTAGAACGATACAGCTATCCATATCACCATTAGGTGAAAAATAACCGACGCCACCAGAATAAGGCCCGCGGGTCTCGGGTTCTAATTCCGCAATAATTTCACATGCCCGAACCTTTGGCGCGCCCGAAACGGTGCCAGCTGGAAAACCGGCAAAAAGTGCATCAAGCGCGTCTTTATCCGGCCTAATTTTACCGACCACATTCGAAACCACATGCATCACATGGCTGTAATATTCGATACTAAAGGAATCGGTAACCTTGACGCTACCCGCTTGAGAAACTCGACCGACATCATTTCGGCCAAGATCTAACAGCATTAAATGTTCAGCCCTTTCCTTGGGATCTTTTAACAAAGATTCGCGCAAGGTCTGATCTTCGAAACTGTTACGGCCTCTCGGTCTGGTTCCAGCCAACGGTCGGATTGTAACCTCGCCATTTTGTAACTTGACCAAAATTTCAGGACTAGACCCGACCAAAGAAAATCCCGGAAAATCAAGAAAATAGAGGAATGGAGACGGATTGATTCGACGCAAAGAACGATAAAGTGCCATCGGAGGCAAAGGAAAATCTACCGTAAAGCGCTGTGCTGGAACGATCTGAAAAATATCGCCAGCCTTAATATATTCCTTGGCCTGAACAACAATATCTTCATAGGCTTCAGGAGGCATTGCCCGCTTTATTTCAGGCAAATGATCGACTTTAATAGCGGGCAAGGATGGAATTGGTTCCTTCAGAATATCCGTGATATTCTGGAGAGCCTCCAAGGCCTTAGCCACTTTTTGTTCTGGGCTTCCTGCACCGTCTGGCCAGACAGGTGCGATCATATAAAGCGCATCAGTCACCTGATCGAAAACCAGAAATAACGTTGGCCTGACGAAAAGCATATCAGGCACATTCAAAGGATCAAATTTCGGCCTTGGAAGTTTCTCGACAAGGCCGACCGTTTCATAAGAAAAATAGCCGACCAAACTGCTAATAGAGGAAGGCAGCTCAGATGGAATATCCATCTGGCAAGAGGCGACTAATTGGCGCATCGCCGATAAAGAATCACCCTCAACCGGAGAGAAATCATCGTGATTTTGTAACCAATTGCGATTGATTTCTGCCTTGTCTCCAACAGCTTTAAAAACGAGATCAGGTGCAAGTCCGATAAAAGAATAGCGCCCCCGATTACTTCCGCCCTCAACCGATTCCAGCAAGAAGTCGCCGCGTCCTGACTGATGCGCGCGCAGCATAACACCAACAGGCGTATCAATATCAGTGATACGTTTCCGCCAAAGCAAGGCCGCTTTGCCTTGCTTTAGTTTTTCCAGCGCATCTTTGTCGCTGTCCTGCCCGTTATTTTCTTTCCCGATTGTTATTCTGGGTTTCACTGTGCTGCGCTCCCGCCGCTGCTAAGAAAGCGTTTTTCTAACTGAACAGCCGCTGCCTGATCAATTTCAGCAGGAGATTTCTGCATAACGGCATTCGAGAACTGTTCTGCAATGTCACCCGTCATCATATTCTGGAACTGGTTTTGGACAGCGGCTGTTAATCCGGCTTCCTTGGAAGGATCAGAGCTGACAAGGCGCTCCATCTTCATCAGCATCCAACCGCTTTCATCAGGCGCAGGGATCAAAGCAACTTCACCCGGTTTCAGCTCAAAGAAACGGATAATCGCTGGCGGTAAAGATTGCTGAAAGCGGCTTAAGTCAAGCTGACGGAAGGCCAGAGGCGTTACCGGAGGTAATTTAACACCGGCCTGCGCTGCTAACTGAGAAAAAGGCACACCCGATTTAGCTTTTTTCAAAAGCTCGTCAGCCAGCTTGCGGGATTTTTCGACCATTTCACTATGGCGAATATCCATTACTACCTGATTTTTAACTTTCTCAAGCGGTTGTGCTGCTGGTGCAATCACATGATCGACCATAGCAAGTGCGTAGAGTTTGTCAGCCGTAATGGTTGCGACAAAAGGCTCGCTACTTTTTCCACTTTCAAAAGCGGGGGTAACCAGACTTTTAACGATTTGATCATCGCTAGCATCGCGGCGAAGCGGTGCCGTCTGAACAACCTCCAATTTTTCCTTATGAGCGATGTCGGAGAAACCGTTTCCGTTAGAAATATTATCCTGAATTCGGTTAATTTTGGCTGTCATTGCCTTTGAAGTCAGACCTTCAGAAAGCTGGCGCGTGATTTCGCCCCGCATCTGATCCAAAGTGGCCGCCGGTTTGCGTTCGATTTTATCAACATGAACAATATGCCATCCCAAAGGTGAATGGAGGACATTACTGACAGCCCCATCCCCCAGAGAAAAAGCAGCATTGGCCGCTTCGGGAGAGGCTTTTTCTGAATATTGCTCTTTGGACAAAGCACCGAGGCGAATATCTTCACTGGAGAATCCAACCGTTTTAGCGGCAGCAACAAAATTCAAACCACCATGAATTTTGGCCAATAAAGCTTCGGCCGCCGCTTTATCAGGCAGAATAATCTGGCTTAAATCGCGTTTTTCAGTTGCTGCATATTCGCTTGCATGACTTTTAAAGTAATCAGCGATCTGGACTTCGGTCGGTTTAACCTCATCCGGCTTGACTAACGCATAACGAATAACGCGCTGTTCCGGCAAGGTGTAACGTTCGATGTGGGATTTATAAAAATCGGCAATCGCCTTGTCATCCGGTGCTTTGTCGGATGGCGGCATAACCGTTGTCGGGATAGCCAGAATCATGCCTTCATGGCGCTGTACCAGCATACGAGCGAAAGGTTCAGCCATTGCATTAGGCGTTTTTAAGCCTGCAACAATCGGGATTAAAATCTGCCGCCGCACCATATCTTCCGCAATATCGGAACGAAGCTGATCAGCCGTCATATGTTGCTGGGCTAAGACAGCATCGAATAACTTCTGGTCAAATTTACCATTAGCACCGATAAAAACCGGAATGCTGGCGATTTCACCGTCAACCATTTTCTGGCTGATTCCGATACCATTATTTTTAGCCCATTCGCTCATGGATTTGGCAGCGATATATCCGCTGATGGCTTTACCAATGCCGCCACTGGCAACAAAGGTCATTGCATCAATAGAAGGATTTTGTTGGCGCACAGCCAAATAGTCACGACGGATATAATCATAAGCTTCGGAAGCGGAAAGTTTCCTCTTTCCAATCTTTGCTATGGTTCCTCCGTCTTTATCACTACTTCCACTTCCGCCAAAACGGCTAAAACCGCCTAACGCCCCTGTAAAAATAAAGGCGAGAATGACGATACCGAAAAGAAGCATAGCAAAGCCGTTTTTGGTCATACGGCGAAAAAAAGCAAACATCGGATATCCCGAAAAAATTATAATAAACACGATGCCATAATCTGACCTTGGCTTTGCATCAAGCCAACGATAAACAGACCGGCGTTAAAGAAGCTATCTCTATCGCATGAAATCCACTTTTTAGCAAAAATAGTTGTTGCTTCTGATAAAAAATATTCAAGGCATTACCTTTTTGCTAAAAAGGTTATTAACTGTGACGACAAAAATTGAAATTGTCAGCACGTTTTTTATTTACCTCATTTATTCCATCACGGCATAAGCCTGTTTTAAGAAGACAATGATTGTAGATATAAGGCGATATGAAGGAATAGGCTCATGACAATACGCAAGCTCATCGCCGGCAATTGGAAAATGAACGGTTCTTTAGGCATGTTGCACGAACTGGACGGGATCGCCAAGGCAACTTTTAACCATCCAGAACTTGATGTCGTGATTTGTCCATCCTTCACGCTGATAGCGCCTGCTATTGTGCGGCAACCCGATATGACCTTCGGGGCGCAAGATTGCCATTATGATGAAAGTGGCTCGCATACGGGCTGTGTTTCAGCACCGATGCTCCGTGAAGTCGGTGCAAGCTATGTTATCGTTGGCCATAGCGAAAGACGTATTGAACAGAACGAAACAAATGAAGAGATCCGGGCAAAAACGACAACAGCGATAGCGAATGGTCTGGTAACGATTGTCTGTATTGGCGAATCCCGTGCTGCCCATGCTTCTGGTCAGGCTTTGCCTATTATCGGGGCGCAGCTGGATGGCTGTATACCGCCAGATGCAACCAGCGATAATCTAGTTGTTGCCTATGAACCCATTTGGGCTATCGGAACGGGTAATACCCCACCGCCTGAAAGCATTGCCGAAATGCATGCCTCGATTCGTGACCGCTTATGCCTGTTATTAGGAAGCGAAGGGAAGAAAGTCCGCATCTTATATGGCGGCTCTGTTACCGGCAAAAATGCCGAAGAATTGATGGCCATTCCAGATGTCAACGGAACCCTTGTCGGTGGTGCCAGCCTTACCGCAGAACAATTTGTGCCTATCATTGAAGCAGGAGGGCGTTTGGCATAGCCGCAACCTGTTTACCTCGCCCCTCGAATTATCTGCGGCAGAAGGCTATGGATAGTTGAAGAAAACGCGCCCTTTCGCTAGAGCTTGTTTCAGTCTCTATATTGACAGTCTTGGATACTGAATCTCAAGAAAGCTCGTTTTCAATAACCGGATAGCCTGACCTAACGCGTTGTCAGCTTATTGAAGATGGTTTTCGGCCATTCGGCACCATCACTGACAGCATTATTTTTGCCGGAGAATACTTTCCTGATGTTGTTTACTATTCTTATAGTCGTTCAGGCCTTGGTCGCAGCGGCGCTTGTCACTGTTATTCTGATGCAGCAGTCAGAAGGCAGCGGAATAACCGGTGGCTCAAATCCGGGTGGATTGATGTCAGCCAGCGGGGCAGCCAATTTTTTAACTCGGGCTACGGGTGCTCTGGCTGTCTTGTTTGTTGTTTTGTCTATCGCACTTGCCGCCTTGGCTAGTGTTCAGAATACAGCGCCCCAGATTGATACTTCACTCGCGCATAAACCGGTAGCACAGCAAACAGCGCCTGCCCAACCAGCACAGCCGAAGCCTTCTTCGGTGCCTTTGGCAGATCAACCGGCGACTACTCCGCATCAATAATCTTGAACTGGTAGAAAGTTAAAAAGCTGCAACAGCGGCTATTTAGCGTTTCTGCCAGTTATAAATTTTTCGTTATCGATAAATTTTTATATTCTTCGCTTGCTTTTTTATCCCTCTCAGTTTTAGGCGTTTACTCCCATGGCGCGGTTTATATTCATCACCGGCGGTGTGGTGTCATCCCTTGGCAAAGGTCTGATGGCGGCCAGTTTAGCTGCTTTGTTACAGGAACGAGGCTTTAGAGTCCGTATCCGTAAATTCGATCCTTATCTTAATGTCGATCCGGGCACGATGAGCCCCTATCAGCATGGTGAAGTTTATGTCACCGATGATGGTGCTGAAACGGATCTTGATCTTGGACATTACGAAAGATTTTCTGGCGTTCCTTCTCGCCGTTCTGATAATATTACCTCGGGGCGTATTTATCAGAATATCATCGCCAAAGAACGGCGCGGCGACTATTTAGGGGCAACGGTTCAGGTCATCCCGCATGTCACCGATGCAATCAAAGATTTCGCACGTGACGATACAGATGATCTTGATTTTGTCTTATGTGAAATCGGTGGCACAGTCGGGGATATTGAATCCTTGCCTTTCATCGAAGCCATCCGGCAATTAAAAAATGACCTCGGTCGGGGTAATGTGGTTTTTGTGCATCTTACCTTGGTGCCGTACATCGCAGCGGCCGGAGAGTTAAAGACCAAACCAACACAGCATAGTGTCCGTGATCTGACCAGCTTTGGTATCCAACCCGATGTTTTGGTTTGTCGCACAGAACATCCTTTGCCGGATAGCGAAAGATCAAAAATCGCTCTTTTCTGTAATGTCCCAAAAGAAGCGGTTATTCCGGCTTTGGATGCTAAAAGTATTTATGATGTGCCGCTGCATTATCATGCAGAAGGTCTGGATAAAGCTGTTTTGTCAGCTTTTGGCCTCAATATTGAGACGCCCCTTGATCTGCATCGCTGGAAAGAAATTTCCGATCGTCTGGCAAACCCAGAAGGCGAAGTGACTATTGGTGTTGTCGGGAAATATGTCGGCCTACAAGATGCCTATAAATCTTTGCATGAAGCCTTGGTTCATGGTGGTATTGCCAATCGGGTAAAGGTCAATATTGTCTGGCTTGATGCTGAAATGTTTGAAGGCGATAATCCCGAAGCCGCAGAAGCCCTTTCCTCCCTCCATGCTATTTTGGTTCCGGGTGGATTCGGAGAACGCGGATCAGAAGGTAAAATTGCAGCTGTCAAATTTGCTCGCGAGCATAAAGTGCCTTTCTTTGGTATTTGCCTCGGTATGCAGATGGCTTGCATCGAAGGGGCGCGGAATACCGCTGGCCTTAAAAAGGCCTCCAGTAGTG
>NZ_JAIWON010000128.1 GCF_020216885.1 Zymomonas sp.
CAACCTCTGCTGAAGCCTGGGCTGATCCTTTGGGCAACTGGCTTGCCAAAGTGAATAACCATCACAAACAGAAAGAGAGCGCCAGCGAGCAATCAGTCGAACAAGACGATCGAACTGATACCGATAACACGGTTAATACTTCATCTGTTGCTCATCAGCCACAAGCGCAGACATCACAGACTGTTGCGCAACCTTCTGCCGTTACGCCTTATCAGTCCGTCAATAACGGGGAAAGTCAGGCTGCATCGCAGATACCGGCAGCAGACGCTACTGATAATGACGTCAGAATGTCGGATAACGACAATAATGACGCGGGCGGTCGTCCTGTTGATGCGCCTCAAATGGCAGAAGTTTCCCATCAGCATGTTTCTCCAGCACCATTCCCTTATGCTTCTTTGACGGTTGGTAGCAGCGAGTTACAGCCGGAAACAGACCCACGTCTTCCTGTCAGTAAGGGCGGTGTTGTCGAAGAGAATGTTGAAAATAAAGGTTTGGTTGACAGTATCGTTCAGTCAACGCGCGGTCGTCACAACGCTTTTGCATGGATTGGCGTTGGCGATAACAGCGTGATGTTAGCCCGCGATCCGAAAGACCGCGGTATGTTCGGGACATGGTTAGGTATTAAACCATGGTTGCGTGACAAGGGTATTGATATCCAATCCTCTATGGGCGGTGTTGAAACGGCCTTTAACGCGCGGGGTGGTGATCGTCACGCTCTTAGAACGGCTTATCAATGGTTGGTGCAGGCCAGTTTTGACATGGAACGTTTGGGCGTCGTCAAAGGCGGTAAATTCAACTTTATGATGACCAAGCGTGGTGGTGGTCAGATTGAAGCCGCTATCAATTCGACGACCTTGACCGAAATGCAGGAAGTTTACGGTCGTGGTAACATTTGGCGCTTGATCGAAGGTTCTTATGAACAACAAATCGGTCGGTTTAATATTAAGGTTGGTCGTTTAACCGAAAATAACGAATTCGGTATGGCAATGACCGGATGTTCCTTCATGAGCTTGGGCTTCTGCGGTAACCAAGCTGGTAACCTTGTGGGTGACTATTGGTATAACTGGCCAGTTTCAAACTGGGCAGGCCGCGTGACCTATCAGGTATCAAAAGAAGTCACCATCGGTGCCGGTGTCTTTGATGTTAACCGCAAAAACATCCAAGGTAAGGTTCTCCACGAAAACTTCTACATGGATAACCCGTTCCATCCTGAGGCCGGTTTGTATATCGGTGAAGTGAAATGGGCACCGAAATTCGGTAGAGAAAACAATCTCGAAGGTTTGTTTAAATTTGACGGTTGGTATACTGACGATAAGTCTTATAACTTGCGTTATTATCAAGACGTTGCCATGCAGACCGGATATTCTTCGCAGGGACCTGAAGTCCGTGGACGTTATGGTGCCTATGTAACGGCTGAACAGCAGGTTTTACGTTTCGATAGCCATCGTCAGCTGACTGTTGCTTTCCGCGCTTTGAAAAATGATGGTCGAACCAACAAATCAACGGCTGAAGTTTCGGCTTATGCCATTCTGTTCGGTGTTTCCAAAGAGCGTCCTGATGACTGGGTTGGTATCGGTGCCGGTACAACTTGGCTGAGTAATGCCTTTTTGAAGAGTCAGGCTTTGTCAGCGCAGAATCGCCATCAGGAATATTATTCAGAACTTTTCTATAATATTCAGCTTTCTCCGGCTGTCTTCTTGCGTCCGAATATTCAATATGTTGTCCATCCGGGCGGCTATTATGCCCGTGGCCCTGTTGATACGCCTTATAACTATAATTCTAAAAATATTATTTTGCTCGGCCTTAAGAGCGGTTGGGTATTCTAATATAACGCTCATCCGGTTATCGAAGGACATGTCTTTTTCGATAACCGGATAATAATATCAGTGCATGAAAGAAATCTGCCATTTATCATAAGGCAGAAATGATTAAGCGCCTGCACATCAATAAACTGATTATTTTTATCGTCTTTAGTCCGTTATTATAAAATGAAGCGTGAGCGTGGAGCGATCATTGCCTTAGCGGTGCGCTTGTTCCCTTGTCGATAAAATCGAAATTTATTTATCATCGACTTTATTAAAGAAACTACAGGCCAATATCGAAATCATTTTATTGGTCGATATTCTTTAAAACCTTATTAATTTCAAAATTATCAGCCGTTTCCTTTTTAAAACAAGAGGACGGCCGGAAAAAAAGACAAATATCTTCAGTCTTTTCGCCATTTTTCTGCGGATAACAGCTAACCCGACGATATTCTTTCGGTAAATTTTTACCTGAAGAAGAGGCGCTAATAATGGCATTAGAGGCTGAAAAAAGTGATGGTGATAAGCCCATAGGATCAGGATAGCGCGTGCTATACATATTGGACGGTAACAGGCTGTAAATAGGAATGGGACGATGAAGCAGGCTATATCCGCCACTTTCCCAATAATCGATCTGATATAAGGTAAGGCCACATAAATTAGGAAGACTTTGCGCTTTTATCTCAGCCTGTAAGACCCCACGATATTGATACCAGTGAGAAATATTTCCCGTAGAGCAGAAAAAAGAACAAGCCGCCCATGTCGTAAAAATGGCTATTTGGGCTAATTTTTTATGCAAAGGGGTAAAGTTGACAGTGGCTTTTTCGATCAAAATGGCGCTGCCAATGGAGGCAAGGATTATAAAAATACCGCTACTTAAAAAGATGAAGCGATATTCTTTATGAGAAACAAGCATGTGAAAAATAAGATTGACTAAAGCTGTTCCGAATAAAGCAGGATAGCGGTAGGTTGCGACCAGAATAGGAATAGGCAGGATCAAGGAAAACCATTTCCAATTTTCCCAAATATCAAAAAAATAACTATATATCGGAGCGGTGCCGTAATCTTCTGCACGGTGAAAGATCAAATTTTGTTGTATGTTTTTAAATAACCATAAAAGAGGATATTCGCCTATAAAGATATCCGATAGTGAACTAATAAAAATCGCGCCTAATCCACCAAGGATAAAATACCCCCAATGCTTAACATTTATTTTTAATGTGAAGAAAGTGATGAAAAGAATAGAAGGAATATATTGGAACCTTAATAAGGCGGATAATCCCATTAAAAATCCAGAGAGCATCAGGCTGCTCTTATTTTTTTCTTCTGCAATTAAATAATAGGCGGCGGGCATAAAAGCCGAAAAAGAGAGTGATTCACTAAGCGGATGCGCAGCAAAAAGAAGGATTTCATACCATGTTGCTGCAACAAACATGGCAAGACAGCCGGTAAAGAGGGAATGTAATCGCCCTAATTTATAGGCGCTCCAGATAACACCCAATGATAAAAGAGCTGTAATAACATGGGGTAAAATCCAATACAAAAAGCTCTGTGCATTAATGATATCTCCCATTTTCATAGCGGCTGCTAATAAAACGGGGACAAGGCCGCCTCGCATCCCGTAGCGATATTCCCAAGGAATGACTGAATAGCCGAAAGCGAGACGGTGTGCCTGTTCCAGATATTGGAAAATTTCGTCTGGATGATAATAGCCGATGGGGAAGATGGCCGTCATTCTCAGGCACAAAGCCAAAAGCATAATCAGAAGCACAGCAAGATGAGATGCTTGTATTGATTTCAAGGAAAAAGAGGCAGCAGATTTATCTTTATTTGCCATTATTTTTCCATTTCCGGCCAGAATTTAATATTTTGGATTTAGAACAACTATATCGACACAATAAGAAGATATTTAAATTGTTGGATAAACAATATCTTTAAAATTGCCCTCTATTCAAAAAGAAATTTATAACATTTATACCGTCTTATATTCCTTAAAAACAAAATCAAATCATAATTGATTTTTATTATATTGTGAGAATAATATGATTTTTGGATTTAAATTTCTTTTTTATAAAAAATCATCCCTTTATGTTTAAAAAATGCAAATTTCTTTTAGAAAATAAATTTTAATTTTATTTTAAAAGATTAAAGATATATAGAATTTTTCTATACTTGTCAGTACGTTACATCCTGCTATAATCCATAATGGTTGTAATATTAAGTCAAAGAGCAAAATTTATTTGCCGAGTTGCATATTGCCCTATGGAACTGATGATCTAGTCAGTTCTTTTTAAAAGGGAGATATGAGTAACATTCTAAATATGGCGTTTTACATTCTTTAGGAAAGTAAAATATAATTATATAGAATGTAAAATGTTTTGGAAATTGTTTATTCAATATTTCCATATTTCTGATTAAAGTATTTATTTAAAAACAAAACAATTAAGTATAGATATTGTCTTCAATGTATGTTTTTTACAGTGGGGCGCTGTAAAAAATATTTGGCCTTTTTTGTAAAAAATAAATGATAAAAACAATAAAGGCTAATAAAACTAGGGGATGGCTTTGAGAAATGAACAACTATATTATATTTTTTAAAAGTATTAATTTTTAACGTATTATGGCTTCAATTTCTTCGTTCAGGAGTGCTTCTGTCGTAGAAAATACAGCGCTTATCGGCGAAAGCCCCGCTATGCGTGAAATACGGTATCTGATTCAGCAGGTTGCCCCTACCTCTGCATCAGTATTGATTACCGGCCCATCTGGGAGCGGTAAAGAGATGGTTGCATCTTCTATTCACGCATCAAGCCCGCGTTCACAAGGAAGATTCATTCCTGTTAATTGTGGCGCTATTCCGCGCGACTTGTTGGAATCAGAATTGTTTGGCCATGAAAAGGGCGCTTTTACGGGTGCTGTTGGACAGACTTGTGGACGATTTGAAGAGGCTGATGGCGGCACGCTTTTTCTTGACGAAATTGGCGACATGCCTTTCGATATGCAGGTTAAACTGCTTCGGGTTTTAGAGGATAATATTATTACCCGCGTGGGTGGGCGGCAGCCTATCCATGTAGATACCCGTATTATATCGGCGACCCATCGCGACATCCACAATGCGATTGAGCATAAAGCCTTTCGGGAAGATTTATTCTACCGTTTAGCCGTCTTTCCTATTCATCTGCCTTCATTGGCGGATCGCTCTGATGATGTTCCGTTATTGGCAGAATATTTTTGTGATCGTTTGCCGGAAAGTCGGAGATTTTGCTTTTCTTCGGATTCCTTGCATTATCTGTCCCAGTATAGCTGGCCGGGGAATATTCGTGAATTGCGCAATCTGATTGAGCGCACCTCCATATTATATCCTGATCAGAAAGTTGGGGTGGAGCAGACCCAGAAATTATTAAATCTGGCGGTTTCGAGCCAACCGGCCGAGCGTGATGCTTTGTGGAATTTAAGTAGCCCGTCATCGGAAATATCATCAGATCGTGATCTGTCTTTAGCTGATGATATTTTGGAGGATGATCTCGATAATGAAAGCGAAAATCTGGCACTATTTGCAGATTTTCCTATACCCGGCGATGCTGTAAAATTGAAGGAATTGGTAACGGAATTGGAGTGCCGCTATATTACGGCTGCTTTAAATTCTGCCAATAATATCGTTTCTGATGCTGCTCGTCTTTTAGGATTGCATCGGACAACGCTTATCGAAAAGATGAATAAATATAAGATAAGCCGTTCTTGATCCGGCAGGTTTTTTTAAAAAAACCTGCCGGATATCCGGTTAGGGGTACAAAAATTCGCTCTGCCAGCGGCCATCATTCAAGGTGAATAATTCGCGTTCATGTAATCTGAACTCGCGATCATTCCAGAATTCCATACGGATGGGGCTTACTCGAAACCCCGTCCAGTAAGGAGGACGCGGCACATCTTTACCTTCATAGCGAGCTTCGATATCGGCGATCCGTTTTTCGAAAACATCACGTGCTGGTAAGGGGCGGGATTGTTCGGATGCCCATGCGCCAAGCTGTGATTTGCGTGCGCGCGTTGCAAAATAGGCATCGGCTTCTTCATCAGAAATCAGCGTGGCAGCCCCTTCAATGCGAACCTGACGGCGCAATTTCTTCCAATGGAAGAGCAGGGTTGCTACCGGATTTTCTAAAAGCTCGTGGCCTTTCCGACTGCCCAAATTCGTAAAAAAGACAAAACCGTCTTTGGTATGTCCTTTTAACAGCATCATGCGCACACAGGGGAAAGCCTGCTTGCTGGCTGTTGCGAGTGCCATCGCCGTTGGATCATCGGTTTCGGCTTTTTTAGCCTCATCCATCCATTCGTCGAACATTTTATGAGGATCTTGAGTCATAATGCTGGTCTAACGCTATCAGTCTTTCAAGAAAAGCGGGTTATCCAATATTTCTATCACTGTTATTGTTTTGGTAAAAGAAGGCTGGAATCTCCGTAGGAATAGAAACGGTAGCCAGTATCAATCGCATGTTGATAGGCAGCCAGCATTTTTTCTCGCCCCATTAAAGCCGAGACCAGCATAAATAAGGTCGATTTCGGCAAGTGGAAATTAGTCATTAGGCCGTCAATAACCCGAAAACGGTAGCCTGGAGTGATGAAAATATCGGTTTCATCGGAAAAAGGATGAACCAGACCCATTTCATCGGCAGCACTTTCGATCAGGCGAAGGCTGGTTGTCCCTGTGGCGATAACACGACCACCTTGTTTTTTGGTTTCGTTGATAGCGTTCGCTGTTTCAGCCGAGATTTGTCCCCATTCGCTGTGCATGACATGGTCATCGCTGTCGTCGACCTTCATAGGTAAAAAGGTACCAGCGCCGACATGGAGCGTTACTTTTGTATGTTTGATGCCTTTTTCTTCTAATCGCTGCAAGAGCTCTTCTGTAAAATGAAGGGATGCGGTGGGTGCCGCGACAGCGCCTTCTTTTTCGGCGAAAATAGTTTGGTAATCTTGCCTGTCTTGTTGGTCAGCCGGTCGTTTGTGGGCGATATAAGGGGGAAGGGGCATATTGCCTGCTCGTTCCAAAAGTATTTCAACTGGCTCGTTCCCCAAAAATTCAAAAAGAACCGAGCCATCATCATTACGTTTGACCACCCGAGCAGAGACATCTTTGCCAAAATCGACGACATCATCGCTTTTCAGTCTTTTGGCATTACGGACAAAAGCCTGCCATTGGCGAAGGCCTTCGCGTTTAATCATATTGGCGCTGATACGTGCCTGATTTTTTTTACCTTCAAGATAGGCTGGAATAACACGGGTATCGTTGAAGATTAACAGATCGCCTTCTTGTAAAAGATCCGGTAAATCCGCGACATGGTAGTCATCCATCCCTTGGGATGTAACCTGCAATAAACGAGCGGATTCCCGTGGAACAGCGGGTCTTAACGCAATAGATTCAGTTGGCAGTTCAAAGTCGAAAAGATCAACCCGCATAGAAAGACGTTCCTGTTTTAAACAGTGATATTATAATTAGTGCGATTGGCCGGAGGCCGCCGGAGCTTCTGCATTGGCCGAAGCCGCGCGTGATTTGGCAAGAAGGCTGCGCATAGCATTACGCCGAACTTCTTCTTCCTGCTTTTGTTGTTCGGCAAGGTTGATGGCTTCCTGTTTTTCAACGGCCGCCTTGACTTCTTCAGTCGTCGGCGGATGGATTTTATCAGAACCAATAGAAGCGCGGACAATAATCGACGGATGGGCAGGGGGTTCACCTTTTTCTACCGCATCGACATATTCCATGCCGGACACCACGCGACCGATAGGTGTATATTCGCCATCAAGAGAGAAAGTCGGTTGATAAACAATAAAGAATTGGCTGTTGGCGCTGTCTTTTTCCTGCGCTCTTGCCATAGAGACTTCCCCGCGAACATGGGGCATATCGTTAAATTCGGCCGGAAGATTGGGAAGCGAAGAACCGCCGCTACCGTCTCCTTTGGGATCGCCAGTTTGCGCCATAAAGCCTTCGATGACGCGATGAAATCTGAGGCCGTTATAAAAACCTTCCCGAACGAGCAATTTAATCCGCTCAACACTTTTCGGTGCTTTGTCTGGGCGAAGCTGGATAACAACGCGGCCACCAGTTGAAAGATCAAGGTTAAGCGTATTTTCGGGTGTCATATCTGGGATGGGCGGCAAATCGGGAAGGGCTTGCCGTTGCGTTTTTTGAACGACTTTTCTGATTTCTTGCGGGGTTGCGGTCAGCTCTGGTTCTTTTTCTTTCCCGTGTTTTTGAGCAAGAAGGGGCGCGGCTAAGAAAAAAAACACAAAAAGGGCGCTAGTGCTTTTTAAAATACCCTTACAGCGCATAGTATAAACATCCTTCTTGACGGTATGTTGATGATTTAAGCAATCATCACCCGAGTTATAGACATATCGGACAGGCTTTTCAAAAGCCTTGTCCCGATTATCCGGAAAGAAAAAACAGTTACAGGATAGCTTGGCCTTCGGAATAAAGAATGTCGCCTTATGCCCCATAAAATATGAAGGTTATATGGATGAAAACCTTACCTTCTGGCCTAAAAGCATTCTGATCCCGAAGATTTTAATCTTGGAAAGATTTTTTTCTTGTAACGGCTTCTTGTAATTTTTGTGCGACATGAGGCGGCACAAAAGGCGTGATATTGCCATTATAAAAAGCGATTTCCTTGACCAAACGGGAAGCGACAGGTTGCAAGACACTGTCTGCCATCAAAAAGATAGTTTCAATTTTATTATTTATTTGCTGGTTCATGCCAGCCATTTGATATTCATATTCAAAATCGGCAACCGCACGCAAACCCCTTAGAATAACCGAGGCGCCTTGGCTTTCGACGCAATCCATCAGCAAAGAATTATAGATAATAACTTCGATACGGCTTTTTGTTGGGTTTTCAAGGCGGCTTATTTCATGACGGATCATGGATGCGCGCTCTTCTGATGAGAAAAGCGGCGATTTTCCCGGATTCTCGGCAACCGCAATGATAAGATGATCAAAAATGCGGGCGCCGCGCCGGATAATATCAAGATGACCTAGCGTGACAGGGTCAAAAGTACCGGGATAAAGCGCAATGGGCTGCTTTTTCGGAGAGAGAGCGTCCATATCACAATATTTCCCTTCACACTCCTGACAGCAAAAAATTTTTAGAATTTTTTGCTGTCAAAAGAGGCTAATATGTAAAATTTAGTGATCGCGTGCTACGATATAACGGGCAATATCGCGCAAATAATCGGCTTCCGATCCGAAAACAGACAGATGGGCAATCGCCTGATCGACCAATGCTTTTGCCTGTGAACGGGCTTTTTCGAGACCTAACAGAGAAAGGAAGGTTGCTTTACCAGCAGCTGCATCTTTGCCGACGGCCTTACCCGCAATAGCTTCATCACCTTCTGCATCGATCAGATCATCGGCAATCTGGAAAGCAAGACCGATATCACGGGCATAGGCCTTCAGACGATCACGGATATCTTTATTCTGGCGACCCATAATGGCACCGGCTTCCAAACAGAAACCGAATAAGGCACCTGTTTTTAGCTGTTGCAAGCGGGTAATCGTCGGAAGATCAAAGGGAACGGTTGAGGTTTCTGCGGCCAGATCAATAGCCTGTCCGCCGACCATGCCGTCTTTACCAGAAGCGATGGCCAAAGCCTGAATTAATTCCAAGCGGACATGTGGGTCGGTATGGATTCTTTCTTCTGAAAGAATTTCAAAAGCCAAAGCCTGAAGTGCATCGCCGGAAAGAACCGCAGAAGCATCATCAAAGGCTTTATGAACAGTAGGTTTACCCCGCCGCAAATCATCATTATCCATGCAGGGCATGTCATCATGAATCAAAGAATAGACATGGATACATTCGATAGCCATGCCGACCCGTAAAGCGGCTTCGCGATCGACGTTAAATAAAGCGCAGGTGGCGGCGACCAAAAGAGGGCGCAATCTTTTTCCGCCACCGATCGCGGCATAGCGCATGGCTTCTACCAAGCGGCGACGAGGGTCTTCTGGAAGCGGTAATTGTTCAGCAAAAAGCCGGTCAATATCCTGTGCGACCTGTTCCATCATGGTCTTAAGATTAACTGCCATATCTATTATTTACTCCGCATCGAAAGGACTAGTTCCTGTTGCCCTTCCGTCCTGATCGAGACTGATCTGTTCGATTTTTTTCTGTGCCGCTTTCAGCCTTGCTTCGCATTGTTTTTTCAATGCATCGCCTTGACTATACATTTGGATAGAATCTTCGAGTGTTGTATCCCCGCTTTCAAGACGGCGAACAATCTCTTCAAGCTTTTTCAAGGCTTCTTCGAAGCTCAATTCCGATATGTTTTTTTCTTGGCTCATTGGCGTATGATCAGACAGTGTTTCCGGTGGGAAAAGACGGCTTTTACCGCCTTAATCCCGAAAACTTGCCTTTCCCTTATTGCTTCTTGGTGAAAGGATCAACAAAGCCTTTATATTGGCTTTCGCCTTCGCTAGCATGAATTTCTTCGGCCGTCCGTTCCTGATTTTCGCGTTTGCGATGCAGATAACGGATCATGGCTTCGCGTTCACCGGCCAAGGTTGCGTCAAAAGGAGAGGTTTCCTCTTCTTTATCCTTTTCGACTTTGGCAATGATCGCGTTTAATTCACGCTGGGTCGTTAGCCCCAAGGTAACCGGATCTTTCGGGACGATATTGATCATATTGTAATGCGTGCGATTACGAATTTTAGCAATCGTTTCGCGGGTCGTTCCGATCAATTTTGAAATCTGCCCGTCTGTAACCTTGGGATGGTTAGCAATGATCCATGCAATACCATCAGGTTTATTCTGACGCCGTGAAATCGGTGTGTATCGAGGCCCTTTCGGACGACGATTCTGTTCAGGGGGAAGTGCAATAAGCAGACGGTAATTCGGGTCTTTCTGACCTTTTTCAATTTCTTCTAACGTCAGCTCACCTGCACGAACCGGATCACGACCCGCTAATTTCGTAGCCGCGGTGTCATCGGCAATGGCCTGAACTTCAAGAATATGAAGACCGCAAAAATTGGCAATCTGTTCAAAAGTAAGTGAGGTATTATCGACAAGCCATGAGGCTGTCGCATGAGGCATAAGCGGCTGGGCCACAGCAAAATTCTCCTGAATATTGCACCCCGTTACGGCGAGGCCTGCATAAGAAAATGGCCACCCGTGGAAGGATGGCCTTGCGTATTTTTTTATCCTTACCCTGTCATAGGGGTAAGGGCAAGGTAGATATCAACAGCCTATCGATTATAGAGTGTTTTTTCTATTCCCGTTGTTATAACTATACTATTATTTTAAATGATATTTTTTAGAAGGTGGAAAATAAATTTTAATTTTTAAGAAATAAAAT
>NZ_JAIWON010000129.1 GCF_020216885.1 Zymomonas sp.
CCCGTCTGCCCGTCTGCCCGTCTGCCCGTCTGCCCGTCTGCCCGTCTGCCCGTCTGCCCGTCTGCCCGTCTGCCCGTCTGCCCGTCTCAAGAATAATAATTTTATGGCGCAGGTATGTTAGAAATTCAGGCTTATGGCTCGACCCAAACTGGGGCAATATTGGCCATCTGTTAACTTCTCATCATTTTATTTTTAGCGAATCCGCTCTATTAGGTTCTGTTGACAAAGTAAGGTCACCATAATTTTACAGCGGCGATATGAAGGAAGGCGAGGAAAGATTTTCTGGTTTTATCATAGCCTGTGGCGATACGTCTGAACGGCTTCAACTTATTGAACATCCGCTCAATACGATTACGATCTTTGTAATGCTGTAGATCGTAAGGAATGTATTTTTTTGATTAGAGCGAGGCGGGATAACAGGAGGAATAGCTGAAAAAGCCGTTTTCCGCGTAACCTATCGCTATCATATCCTTTTTTCTGAGAAAACGGCGAGGCGTTGTGACAGGAATATCTATAAAGCTATCCGCGCCAGAATAATCAGAGACTTCACCGCCGGTTAGTTCGAAAGCTAGAGGGCGTCCTTGACCATCGGAACGGGCGTGGATCTTGCTCATAAAGCCGCCATTACCATAGCTTTGACAAAAGCCTTCCTTATACGTTCCCTTTTTGCGACAGCCGCTTGGCTGTGGGCGAGAATGATCGTGCTATCTACCCTATGCTGCCAGTCATCCGTCAGGCCAAGATCAACGAGGATTTCAAGAAGAGTGTCCCAGACACCCTGTCCGCCCCCCTACGAAATCGAACATAGACCGAATTTCTTCATGCATGTCTCGCCACGGGCAGCCTGTTCGAAGGACATAAAGCATACCATTGAGAAATAACCGATTACTTTTTCGGGGCGCGCGCTGCGGCCTTGTTCGCTTGGAAGAAAACCCTCTATTATCTTCTACTCCGCGTCCGTCAGATCTCCACGCATCCAGTCTGCCTTACAAAAACTTGTCCTCAATTTATCCCTGAAAATCTTAAATTATATTCTTTGCCAACAAAACCTAGCAAGCCATATCGGCTATGCCGGACGCTCAATACATTATCGAAAGACGATCGAGCTAATCATCCTCAAGATAAAAATAATTTGTTCCGAAAATATTTAAGGCAGCTTCCAGTTATGAACCGGAGCTGCCTCAAATATAATCTATAGCCTAGATATTTTGTGCCTTAAATCGCAAGATTTATAAGGCTGAAACCCTAGGGGAAACGGAAACCAAAACCAAGCGTCGCGCGCGAACGGGAAGTGTGATTACCGAACTGCGTCCAGCGATATTGGGCGTTCATGAAGAAGTTCTTGGTGATCGAATATTCGATACCACCACCAACGGAATAACCATTGCTCCAACCAACATATTTTTTGTTGAGTGCAACGCCTGCACCATCGACGGATACATTCCGCTGCTTACCAGAAGCATAACCACCCGCCATATAGATCAACAGATCTTTGGTCGGGAGGAAGCCCATACGCAAGGTTGCATCCCATTCTTGGAACATTTTACGGGCAGAATATTGATTCGTACCGATCTGGCCAATGTTGTTACCTTTGCTGCCAATAGCAACATTGCTACCAGAATTATCTTCCCACATTTTACTGGGGTTCCAGTAGCTGCCTTCAACACCGAAGACAAAGAAGTTATCGACAACAGCATCGACACCGAGCGTTCCACCATAGCCCATGTTGTTACGGCCAGAGGTGTGGTTTGCTTGGGCACGGGTCCAACCAATATCACCTTCAACGCGAAGACCGCGGAATTTGATGCCGCTGTGGTTAGCAACTTCATTTGGGTCTGGGGTCAGCGGAACGGGCTGAACAGCAGGCTGTGCGACAGTATCCTGAGCGACAACCGGCGCATCCTGAACAGGTGCGCTACCATCCGAAGCGGATGTGTCTGATACGGCTGGGGCGCCATAGGAAGGGGTCGCAGGCTGAGGTACAGTATCCTGTGCCCATGCCTGTGATGCAACCGCTGTGGTCAAGGCTGTTGCTGCAAGATAAAGCTTACGCATGCAATATACTCCATTTCACATGCGACTTCGGGAATATTGATCGTCCGTAGTCGCTGTCGGAAAAGTTTTATACAAAGAAAAAAGTGCTAAACAAAGTTAGTTATTGACCCAACTTACTGTGTTTATACTCTCCGGTTCTGCTGACATGGACGATTTTACACATAAATCCAATGTTATGCACCGCTCTATCTTATATTGCCCATTCCTATGTGGTAATGACGCAACAATTATTTAAAGATAAAGCAACATTCAAGCTCCGGTTAAAAAGATAACCGGAGCTTTATTTATGAAAAATTATCTGAAGCGCACACCAAAGCCGAGCGTAGCACGCTGGCGGGAAGTGTGATTAGAGAACTGAGAGTAACGATACTGGGCGTTCATGAAGAACATCTTGCTGATGGAATATTCAACACCACCACCAACGGAATAACCATCGCTCCAGCCAACATTGCGGTAACCGCCAACGCCAGTTCCACCAGCACCGGTGTAAAGGGTGCGTTCGCGGGTCGTTGCATAACCACCAACTGCATAAAGCAGGATATCAGGCTGTGCAAGGAAACCCATACGGATAGAAGCATCCCATTCTTGGAAAGCTTTGGTAGAAACACTACCACCATTACCGGTGGTTGCCATGTTGTTACCGTTATTGTCGCCCCACATTTTACTGGGGTTCCAATAGGTACCTTCTGCACCGACTACGAAATATTTACCGATCTGACCATCGATACCGGCGGTACCACCATAGCCCATGTTATTCTGGCCGACGCCATTTGCCCGCGCACGATCCCATCCGATGTCACCTTCAATACGGAAACCACGAAAGGTTGTCGGGGTATTTATAACCTGAGCCGGTGCCTGCGCCGCAATAGCAGCCGTTGCAACGGCGGCAGCAAAAATTATCTTACGCATAAATTACTCCACTTCCGAACTCGGCATGGTCTCTATATCATTTTACACATAAGCAAAACGATAAGCTAATGCACCCATTCACGAGATATCTATTAACCTATAGTTTCGTAAATAGCATGTTTAAAATATTATTGCATAATATCGGGGTTGTATTGTTTATTTTTAGACTTGATTAGTAAAATATACTATAAAACAATGATTATGTTGCCATCGTGCAACAGATGGTAACGAAGAAATTCTCCTCATTATTTTCTTTACAAAGGCCCCGTTTTTAAAACTAAATTTCTAAAAATTAGATAATATTTATACAATAATATTATGAATGTTCCGCCTCTATACCAAAGGCATAATAATTATCAATATTCAAAGTTGTCATTTTAAGGAATATTTTCATGGCCGTGGCAATTGTTATACCCGCTCGTTTCGCCTCAACCCGTTATCCGGGCAAGCCTCTTGTGCCCTTGGCGGGGGCAGATGGTGACAAAAAGCCCCTTATTATACGGAGCTGGATGGCGGCCTCTTCCGTCCGTGGTGTCGATCGTGTCGTTGTTGCAACAGATGATCAGCGTATTGCGGATGTTGTGCAAAAAGCGGGTGGCGAGGCCTTAATGACCCCAACATCTTGTCGAAATGGAACCGAACGCTGTGCCGCTGTTCTCGATCAGCTTGGCGATGACTATGACCTGATTATCAATTTTCAGGGAGATGCACCCTTAACCCCTGCTTTTATTGTTGAAAAGCTGATCGATATTATGAAAGACTCACCGGAATGTGGTATTGCGACTCCTGCCGTGACGACTTCACCCACCGTTCGGTTTCAGTTGTTCGATGACCAGAAGCAAGGCTTGGTTGGGGGAACAACCGTGGTTCGCAATAAAAAAGGTGAAGCGCTGTATTTTTCGAAGTCAGTCATTCCTCATCTTTCCAAGGCAGATCGCGCCGATCCTGATCTCCCTGTTTTCTTACATATCGGCCTTTATGCTTACCGACCGGATACTTTGCGGCAATATGCGTCCCGCACGCCCTCAAAATTGGAATTGATTGAAGGACTGGAACAATTACGCTTTTTGGATGAAGGAATAGCGGTTAAGGTTCCGCTCATCGACAAACCTGATCTTGAATTATGGGAATTGAACAATCCGGTTGATCGTGACCTGATTGAAGCCACTTTAATGGCGCGTGGTATCAAATAAGCGAAAGCAACATGCTATGTCTAACAAACTGAATAACCAATATCCAAGCCTTAATCTTTGTGGTCAGGAGGTTGGGCTTGGGCATAAATTATTTTTGATTGCAGGCCCTTGTGTCATTGAAACTGAAGATCTGACTTTAAGAACAGCCGAGCGGTTGAAAAAGATCGCTGAAAAGCTGGGCATTCTTCTGATCTACAAAAGCTCTTTTGACAAAGCGAATCGCTCTTCCAGCCAATCTTTCCGTGGCCCCGGTATAGATGAAGGCCTCCGTATTCTTGAAAAAGTGCAGCGGGATGTTGGTCTGCCGGTTTTGACTGACGTGCATACAGCCTCACAGGTGCAAACTGTTGCCGAAGTTGTAGATGTTTTGCAGACTCCTGCTTTTCTTGTCCGTCAAACTGACTTGATCGAAGCGGCCGCGGCCTCTGGCCGTCCGGTTAATATCAAAAAAGGACAGTTCTTAGCTCCGGGCGACATGGCTAATGTCGTTGCCAAAGCGCGGGTCGCCGCTGCCGAAGTGGGTATTGCTGCTCCTTCTATTATGGTTGCAGAGCGCGGTGCCTGTTTCGGTTATAATAATCTGGTTTCCGATATGCGGGGATTGGTGATTATGCGGGAAACCAACTGTCCGTTGGTTTTTGATGCAACTCATTCTGTCCAACTCCCGGGTGGTCTTGGTAATAAGAGCAGTGGCGAACGGCAGTTTGTCTCTGTTCTGGCGCGTGCTGCTGTTTCTGTCGGTATTGCCGGATTGTTCTTGGAAACGCATCCTGATCCAGCCAATGCTCTGTCCGATGGGCCCAATACGGTGCCGCTTGATCATCTGGAACCGTTACTGACCAATCTGGTTGATCTTGATAGCTTTGTGAAAGAACGCCATTTGATTGACCAATAAGAAGGTCAATTATATCTGATTTTTATCCAGCGCTATTTTAAGAAAGAATCTGTCCCGTCAATACGTAGGTAACTTTTTTACCTTAAAAGCCAATTGGGCTTTGGTAGAAAAAGGAGCGATGAGGATGGGGCAGATTCAACAAACTATGCAAGAATATGACAGCATGTCACCTTGCTGTGAAAGTAGAGACGCGCAGCCCTTAGACTTCAATTTTATTTTTGCTTTCCAGCCCATCGTCAATATCAAGAATGGCCACATCTACGCACAAGAAGCCTTAGTTCGTGGATTAAAGGGCGAGGGGGCTCACAGCATTCTTTCCCAAATTGACGAAAATAATCGCTATAGTTTCGACCAAAAAGCCCGTGATAAAGCCTTGCAATCGGCATTGTCCTGTAATTGGGAGGGTGCTATCAGCATCAACTTCATGCCGAATGCTGTTTATTATCCCGAATATTGCCTTAGCCAGACGTTATCCACTTGTGAAAAGCTGGGGATTAATCCTGCTCGCCTTATTTTTGAATGGTCAGAAAAAGAATATCTCACCGAATATGACCATATTCGTGATGTCATTTCGCGCTATAAGCATTTAAATTTTAAAGTGGCTTTTGATGATTTTGGCGGCCTTTATTCGAATTTCAATCTTTTGACAGCCTATCATCCCGATATCATCAAACTTGATCGGCATTATGTTGTCGGCATCGAACATGACAAAAGGCGGCGTGCCGTTGTCAAAGCAATGGTAGGCCTGTGTCACGATCTTGGTATTGATTTTATAGTTGAAGGTGTCGAAACGGTCGAAGAATTTAAAGTTCTGCAAGAGCTTGGTGTTGATTTGATGCAAGGTTTTTTGTTGGCGCGCCCTGCATTGATGGAAATGCCACAGGCAACGATGCCCCATTAAGAAGGGGTGTTATTTCAATAAAATAAAAAGCCCATTTTTTGACCATCCTCGAAGAATAGAAACAGACGAGATAATCCTATTCTTTACAGAATAAAGCTAACCTCTTTTCCTTTCGGATAAAAAGTTAAGGCCGATATCGCCATTTACCCTTGGCAAAAATGAATAATTGCGTTACTAGCCCGCTTCATATCGACTAGAATAATGGTTGCTGCCATTTGCGGAGAGGTGCCAGAGAGGTCGATTGGGACGGTCTCGAAAACCGTTGTGCCCTTACGGGTACCGTGGGTTCGAATCCCACCCTCTCCGCCATATAACAGCGTTAGTTCCCCGAAAGATTTTTAGCGATTTTAACGGCATAACGATCGGTCATAGCTGACACACAATCCGTTAAAGCATGAAGCGCTTCATAAGGGCTCCTTACATCTCTTATATCAAGAGCGGCTGTCTGACATAATTGGCGATGATAGGGCTCCAACTGCCCAGCATCCCAGTTTTGCTTCATCAGACTTTCAAAAATAGGTAAAGTACCCTCCAAAATCTGATGGACAACATTGCGCCCATAGACTTCCAGTTCAGTTTTTCTGCGTGATGTGAATAAACGATCTTTGGCGATTTTTTTTATTTTCTTAAAACTATCTTTGATACTAGATTCTTCAATCAGGGATGTTGAAAATTGCCCTGACATCAATGCGTCGTAATGAGCTTTAAACGTGTCAACACAAGCATTAATTGCCTTGCTTATGCAATCAGAGCGGGCGCGAGCAATTTCTTCAGCTGGATTATATTGTTGTGGGATATGAATAGATTTACATATACCTTCAAAATGATCCATGATTTCATTTTTACTTAGATCACCAGAAGCATAGGCATCTTCAAGGTCAAGAATATTGTAACAAATATCGTCAGCAGCCTCGACCAGAAAAACAAGAGGGTCACGCCGCCACCATGTAATATTTTCTGTTTTTTCTACTTTTAGCCCTAAAGCCTCGGCAACTTCTTTAAATAGGCCTAACTCACTTTTGAAAATACCGATTTTTTTGAGGCCGCAATAAGGGTTTTGCGCTAAAGATAATAAATCTTGCTCACTCTTTAGCATCCCGATTTTTTTTAAAATACAAGCATTGCTATCTGTTTTAGTTTTTTGCCTTATCGACGCTGTTACTGGATATTTGACGAAAGCGCCTAAAACACCATAAGACAGGCGCATTCCTCCCATATGACGATACATCTCAAGACGAGTAAGAAGGCGAAATCCTTGGGCATTGCCATCAAAATTTTTTAATTCTTCTATTTCTTCTGGTAAAATATCTTTGAATAGAGGTGATCTATTTTGGTCTTCAAATTTTTTAGAAAACCATTCTCCAATAGCATTTTCTCCAGCATGACCGAAAGGGGGATTCCCAATGTCATGGGCTAGACAGGCGGCTTGAACAATACCGGCCAATGTATGACACTCACCTTTCTCGATTTTACCTTCATTTTCTAGCCATCGACCAATTCTCATGCCTAATGATCTTCCAACACTGGCGGTTTCAACGCTATGAATTAGACGATGATGGATATGGTCATTTTCATAAAGAGGATGCACCTGCGTTTTGTTTGCCAGTCGTCTAAAAGCAGTTGAAAAGGTAATGCGATCAGCATCTTGGACAAAAGCAGGCCGATCAGGATCTTCTGCATAACGACTATATCCAAGACGATTGTGATTAAGTAAATTTTTCCATTCCATCTTAAATACCTCAAATAAATATATGAAATAATTAATAATATATGGGTGTTATTTACATTGATTAAATAGAATTTATTAAAAATATTTAAATTTACTTATATGAAGGTATTCCAATGAAGCGTTTCTGGGCTGATCTCCATGTTCATTCCCGTTTTGCCCGTGCCACTAGCCGTAATCTCGATCTTGAGCATCTAGCCCTAGGTTCAGCTGAAAAAGGCATCCAGCTTGTTGCAACGGGGGATTGCACCCATCCGACATGGCGACAGGAAATGAAAGAAAGGCTTTACGCTGAAGGGAATGGCCTGTTTCGCCTCAAGCCTGAAATCGAGGAGCCTTTGATGGCAACACTGCCTTCTGGTTGCCAAAAAAAAGTCCGCTTTATTATTTCAGGTGAAATTTCGACTATTTATAAAAAAGGCGATAAAACCCGAAAAGTGCATCATCTGGTGTATCATTCTTCCTTTGACGCGGTTGATCGCTTTGCAGAAAAATTGGCAAAGATCGGGAATATTGTTTCAGATGGCCGCCCAATTCTGGGTCTGGATTCACGGGACTTACTCGAAATAACCCTAGAATCTGGAAAAGATTCATGGCTTGCGCCGGCTCATATCTGGACGCCGTGGTTTTCGGCGCTGGGATCAAAATCGGGTTTTGATTCTATAGAGGAATGTTATGGTGACTTGGCCAACCATATTTTTGCAGCGGAAACAGGCCTTTCTTCCGACCCTGAAATGAACTGGCGCGTTTCATCGCTTGACCGTTATCGTCTAATTTCTAGTTCCGATGCACATTCTCCTGCAAAATTGGGACGAGAAGCCACTCTTTTTTCCTGTGAAATGGGATTTCAGCCTCTCCGACACGCTTTGGAAACGGGCGAAGGCTACGTGGGTACCGTTGAGTTTTTCCCTGAAGAGGGGAAATACCATGCAGACGGGCATCGGAATTGTCATATTCGCCTTAATCCCAAAGAAACTTTAGCTTTGGATGGCCTTTGTCCGGTTTGTGGAAAACCGCTTACGATTGGCGTTGCCCATCGGGTCGAGATGCTAGCTGACCGCGAAGAAGCCATTCCCCCCGCAACAGCAGGCGAGGTTAGCAGCCTGATTCCATTACCTGAGATTCTCGGGGAGTTGCTGGGGGTAGGATCGACCAGTCGCAAAGTTGCGGAACGCTATGCCGAAAGTTTGCGGGTCTTAGGTTCTGAAATGGCGATTTTGCATCATGTCCCTCTGGAAGAGATGCAGACCATCCATCCTTTATTGGAAGAGGCAATTCGCCGTTTACGGGCAGGCAAAGTTATCCGGCAAGCAGGGTATGACGGGGAATATGGCGTTATCCGTTTGTTTGAAAAAGAAGAAATGGAAAAACTGACCAAGGGCGGTTTGCTTTTTCCGGTTACCGAAATGGCCAAGCCTTCACGCCATCCGATAATAAAAATGTCCTCGCCTTCGGATGATAATCACGCGTTTCAAGCTAGCCCTAACCTCCCCAATACCAATCGAGAAGAAACCGCCAGAGATATCCCCGATTATCCGATGTTATCGACGTTGGATAGTGACCAGAAGGCTGCCGCTTTGATAACGGACAAAGCCTTGATGGTTCTCGCGGGGCCGGGTTCTGGAAAAACCAAAATGCTAACCCAGCGTATCGCCCATCTGATACAGGAAAAGGCTATCTCTGCTGAAAAATGTCTGCTTCTCACTTTCACACGACGAGCCACTGACGAATTAAAGGCAAGGGTGAAGCAAATTCTACCAGAAACAGAGAACCAGCCGATCATTCACAGCTTCCATTCTTTGGCACTCGATATGCTGAAAAAGGATAGCAATGCTTTTGGTCTTGCTGACGATTTTCGCATTGTGGATCCACAGAGTTTGAAAAAAGCCTTCATGGAAGTAGCTAATCTATCTTCTCAAAGAGCGGATAACGCATTGGAGCGCTTTTCTCTCCTGAAAAGATTGGGAGAGGTGGGTGACCTCGAAGAAGAAATACTCCGGCAAAGCCTTGAAAATCTGAAACAGGACAATCACTGGCTTGATTTCGATGATTTGCTTATCAAGGCTGTTCATGGCTTGGAAAATAATGCGTCTTTGCGAGAAAAATGGGTAACTGCCTTTTCTTTTATATCAGTGGACGAATTTCAGGATATCGATATCTGGCAATATCGCCTTGTCTGGCTTTTGACGGGAAAGCATACTCAATTAACCGTGATCGGTGATCCTGATCAGGCAATTTATCATTTTCGTGGCGCGGATTCCGAATGCTTCACCCGCTTACAACAAGATTTCCCTGAGATTGTCTGTTGTCATCTTAACCGCAATTACCGTTCTATGGCTGATATTGTGACGGCGGCCAATCGTGTTATGCCGGATAACAAGGGGCAAGCAATGCGAGAACAGGGAGATAAAATTCTGTTTTATCCCGCAAGCGATGAGGTAGATGAAGCCCGCTTTGTTGTCCAAAAAATAGAAGAATTGATGGGCGGCCATGACATGCTCACCGCTCAAAACGGGAAAAACACCGCGAAAAGTCAGAGAACAGCTTTCAGTTTTCGAGATTTCGCAGTGCTCTATCGCCATAATTTTCAAGCTAAGGCTTTTGAAAAAGCTTTCAATCAGGCTGGTATCCCTGTCCGTAAAACAGCCCCCATCGCGATTACCCGCCATCCTGCGATCAAGGCCTTTATCGACAAAATCGAAGAAAGTCCGCAAGAAGCACTTCAAGATCGATTAATCGCGTTAGAAAATATCGCCACTGAACTGGCACAGGAAAATCAAGGCGAGGAGGCTGTTCTATCTCCGGCAGACAGGGAACAAGCCTATTCATGGCTCAAAATCATAGCTGAAAAAGCTGGGCAACAAAGCCATGCTTTTTTCTTAGAGCAGATTGCCTTGGCAAATGAAGTCGATTTCCATGATCAACGGGGTGACAGAGTTTCTCTTATGACGATGCACGCATCAAAAGGATTGGAATTTCCAGTTGTTTTTGTCACAGGTCTCGAGGAAGAAAATTTTAACCTGCATCATCAATCCGATAATCCGGCCGAAGAAGCCGAGGAAAAACGTCTCTTCTATGTCGCTTTAACGCGCGCTCGTGATTATCTATTTCTAAGCCATGCTAAAAAACGCTTTATCTACGGCGAATATCAAAAACAGACTTCGGCCGCTTTTCTCGATCTTTTAAAAGGCCTATTCGTGACCAAGGCACCTAAAAAACCTCTGTTTAATGATAGAAAGGCACAATACAGCCTATTCTAGAAAAGCAATTTTTCTAAAATTTCCAAGTCGATGTTCTCTTTCAGGGCATCGACTTATTTTTTATTTACAGACAAAAATGTTTATTTGTTAAAAAATGAAAAACAAAACAATGTAAAAGACTATTATTTAAATT
>NZ_JAIWON010000130.1 GCF_020216885.1 Zymomonas sp.
TGTGAGAATGATTGCAACGGCGCGTTTGATGATGCCGCGGTCGATGGTGCGTTTATCCGCTGGCCGATCAACTTTAAGCCGTGAAACCCAGATTTTATGTTTGGTCGCGGGTGCCAATTCGATTTTCTATGGTAATGTTTTATTGACGACCCCGAATGCCGATATGGCTGCCGACGATGCTTTGTTAGAGGCTTTGGGCGTTGCGGCAGAATAAGAAAAAAATAACCTCATGTCTTTCGACATGAGGTTATTGGCAAGCAAGGACGGTCTTTGTTGCGGTTAATAAAACGCCTTTATGATAACATGGTATCGTAAAGTAATTCGCCGATATGGCTTAAAATAAAAGCGGAGACTGCAAAATAGGCGAAAGAGCCGATCGCAATGCGCACGGCCGGAAATTTTGAATGATAGTTGTCTTTCCGGTTGGCAAAATAGAAAGCCAAAGTCAAAGCGGCTGACAAAATCAAAATAACGGGCAGCAAAAGCGACAGGGAAAAGTCAGAAAGATTCAGCATGATTCTCTCCTTTTTTTATTTTTATAAGAAATAAACTAACATATTTTCCGCAAAAATAAATATAAAAAATTATTTTTTTAAAATAAAAGATAATCAATTATATCGAGGCTTTGCCGGATATTTTCTGTTTGATGGCCTCGGTAACAGTATGAAAAAGCTATGTTTCATCTCTGTGTCCGAGAAAAAAGAAAATATTCATTTCGGATGAAAAGCATATCCAAAACAAAAAGAAACAGAAAAAGGCAGGCTGTGCGGAAGAAAAACGGGAATCAGTACAGGCTGATAATCAGGAAATCAGGCTATATGAGATTGGTCATAGCCTGAGGAAAAAGCCGTTTTGCAGTTACGAATAGAAACAGGTTTTACTAAAAACAGAAATGGCAAATTAGAAATCCATTTGTCGTTATCGAAAAAGGGTTATTCAGATCGGGAGAATAATCCGGCATCAATCCATATGTTTGATGCCGATACGCAAATAATCCCATCCGGTGATAAGCGTTAAGCTAGCGGCTATCCATAAAGACGTCAAGCCGAGGATGCTGACCAAAGGCGTGCTAAGGGTAGCTCCGCTGAGAATAATGGCTCCAAAAGCGACCAGCTGGAAGGTCGTTTTCCATTTGGCCAATTGGCTGACAGGCAAGGAAACATGCAATTCGGCCAGAAATTCCCGTAGGCCAGAAACCGCGATTTCCCGCAGCAAGATAATCAATGCCGCCAAGATATGGAAACCGGCAATCAGCGGATGGCGAGAGATCAACATCACAATAACCGAAGCCACCATGATTTTATCCGCGATCGGATCAAGAAAAATGCCGAGTTTTGAAACCGTCCCTTGCGCGCGGGCAAGATAGCCGTCGAAATAATCAGTAATCGCCATTAGGCAGTATAAAAGAAAGGCGCAGACATAACCCAGCCAGCCCGGATTCCAGAGCAGGGCAACCAAAACCGGAACCGCAAAAATACGGGAAAGAGTCAGGACATTCGGCAATGTCAGCATGGCACGATTAGTTCCTTTGGCATCGGCCTTGATCCTTGCGGAAGAAAGGCTTTCTTTTGTAAAACGGTCATGCCCGACCGCGAAAAAGCTACCCAATAGTAGCCTTCTACTATTTCGAGGATGCCCTATTGCCTTATCAGAAAGGATAAATCGCAAAATGGGCAGCGACGAGAAAGACTATGTCCCATTAACAACTTGAAAACAACATCTGCGTTGCCGCTATCTGTCCAATATTGCCTTTGAAGTTATCTTTATGAGACGAGGTTTCAAATCTTGCATATCGCCAAGATAACCTGCTGTCAAACCTATCTATTTTCCTTTGAAAAAAACGGTTTTTGGGCAAAAGGGCTGCCTTGATAGAAAGGGAAAAGCGTTTGCTTTTTTCGGCTTTGAAAAAGGCCGAGATGTATTTTTTCCTTTTTCTAGCGGCTTCTTTCCCTTGGCTCTATTCCCTGCTTTCGTTATGAGAGAAGCCTTCTAGGACAATATGAGTTTTTTCCGGCATGAAAGCTTCTATCCGGCTTCTGAATAAACGCCGGTTCCTGCCGCTTTTCGTTACCCAGACCTTGGGAGCTTTTAACGATAACCTGTTCAGGACAGTGGTAGTTCTGGTCGCGACTTATGGGATTTATTCCAATCCTCAAATGGAAACCCGTTTTTCTGCGCTGGCAACCGGCATCTTTATTATACCTTTTTTTCTGTTTTCGGCTTTGGCAGGGCAATTGGCGGATAGCCATGACAAAGCCCGCATCATCCGCATCGTTAAAATCGCTGAAATTGCTATCATGGCGACGGGCGCTATCGGTCTATGGGGACATTCGATTCCGTTAATGCTGATGGCTGTTTTTGCGATGGGGATCCATTCGACTTTCTTTGGCCCGATTAAATATGCGATTTTGCCCCAGCATCTGAAAAAAGATGAAGTTTTGGGAGGAACCGGCCTTGTTGAAGCGGGTAGTTATCTCGCTATTTTGGGGGGAACCGTGGTGGCCGGTTTTGTGAATAGCCAAATCGCCGGTGCCGTGATTTTGTTGGTTGCTTTATCGGGCTGTTATGCGTCGAAATATATTCCCGATGCCAAAGCCGAAAAAGAAGGCGAGCCGATTGATCATCATATCTTTCGTGCCTCTTACCGTCTGATTTCGGCGACAATGCATATCCCGCGTTTGTTTTTGGCGATTTGTTCGATTAGTTTTTTTTGGGCGATTGGGTCGGTGCTGATTATCCAATTTCCGCCTTTGGTCAAAAATCTTTTTTATGCGGATAAGCAGGTAGCCAGTCTGTTTTTGGCGATTTTTTCTATCGGTGTTGCCATCGGTTCGGTTCTGATTAACCGTCTTCTTTGCGGTAAGGTCTCTGCTCGTTATGCCCCCGGTTCGGTTCTGGCAATGGGCGCTTCGGTCTTATGGTTTGAGCAGGTTATCGGGCGTTGGCATAATATCCCCGTCCATCGTTTTTTCTCTGTGCCTGAATTTATCCAACAACCCGGTGTTATTTTGGTCTTTTCTGCTTTGTTGGCGGTTGCCATTACCGGCGGGATGTTTGTTGTGCCGCTTTATGCGTTTTTGACGACAACCGTTGAAAAAGATCATACGGCGCGCACGGTTGCTGCCAATAATATTATGACCTCGGGTGCCATGGTTTTGGGTGGTTTCTTGGCAGCGCTTGCCAGCAATAGCGGTTTTTCAACTTCCCAGATTTTATATTCTGTCGCGGGGATGTGTTGTGTTGCTGCATGGCTGTCATGGCGGCTGCATTGTAGTTGTGACTAAAGATTTTTCTGGCACAAGCGGAAAGAAAAAAGGCAGTTGAAAGGATGCGCTTTTGACTGTCTTTTTTTATGGTTTTTCGGATGAACACGCCTTGTTTAAGGCTTCGCTATGGGCAATGCCCCATTGGTAAAGCATTTCAATAGGTTCGACAAAAAGTTGTCCCAATTCGGTTAGCCTATATTCGACAATCGGGGGCATTACTTGTTCTATATCGCGATAGACCCATTGTCGTTGTTCCAATTCTTTTAGGGTTTGGGTCATCATTTTTTTGGATAGACCCGGAATAGCCCGCATCAACTGGGTCGGACGGGCATGTCCCCCCAAGAGGTGAAGGCTGTGCAAAATCATCGTTGTCCATTTCCCACTTAATAAACGCAATAACTGTCTGGGCGCGCAATCTTCATCAAAGGGTGGATGACGATATTCTTCGGGAAGAGGCGGAGTCAACGCGGTAACCTTTCAGTGACCAAGGCACAAAATAGTGCCGGATTGCGGATATTTTCCAGAACAGACATGCTCCTGACAGAAGCTTGTTGAAAAGGAAATATCAATTATGGCTCTTAAAGCGCTGGTTGTCGGATCGACGGGTATTGTTGGCCAAAATCTCTCCAATCGTTTGGTTGCAGAAGGTTGGACGGTCTATGGTTTAGCACGGCATCCCTTTGATAGTGTTAGTGGGGTTTTGCCTGTTGTGGCTGATATTTTTGACAGAGAAGCCTTGCAGCATGCTTTGGCCGATATTTCTGTCTCCCATGTCTTTTTCTGTGCATGGTCACGTCGTCCAACGGAAAAAGAAAATTGCATCGTTAACAGCGAAATGATTACCCATATTTTTCAGGCTTTACCCCATCCTGAAAAGATCAAGCATAGTGCGCTGGTTACTGGCATGAAGCATTATCTGGGTTCTTTTGAAAATTATGCCAAAGGGGGCGCGATTGAAACGCCTTTTCGAGAAAGCATGCCGCGTCTTGATCTCGAAAATTTTTACTACAATCAAGAAGATGCTTTGTCCAAAGCGTCAAAGCAATATGGCTTTTCATGGAGCGTCCATCGTCCCCATAGCATTATTGGCTATGCCCTTGGCAATGTGATGAATATGGGCACGACTTTGGCGGTTTATGCCACTATTTGTCGTGAAACAGGTCGCCCCTTTGTCTTTCCCGGTTCGCCTGAACAATGGCATGCTTTATCTGATTTGACCGATGCCCGCCTGTTAGCGGATCATGTGTTATGGGCTTCGACCCGTGCCGAAGGGCAAAATCAGGCTTTTAATGTCGTGAATGGCGATATTTTCCGTTGGAAATGGTTATGGCCTCAATTGGCCGCATGGTTCGGAATTGAAGCGGCGCCCTATCCTGAAAAAATTACCTCTTTGGCGGATAGTTTATCAGGGGATACAGCGTTGTGGCAGGATATTGTGAAGCGCTATCAGCTCAAAAATATCGGATTTGAGAAACTAAATTCGGCATGGCATACCGATGCCGATTTGGGACGGCCTCTTGAGACGGTTACCGATATGAGCAAAAGTCGTCTCGCTGGATTTACAGGCTATCAATATACGCCGCATTCCTTTTTTGATGTATTTGAGCGTTTGCGGGCTGAACATATTATTCCATAGTCGATTTTTCTTTGCGCCTCGTCAGAATGACTTTACTTTACCATGTGGTGATGAAGTCTTTTCTGATGAGGGCATGAGATTCGTTAGGAAAAATTATTTATTCCCTTTTATAGGATGCGTTTTTTCCCAAAGAAGCTTTTAGCGAAAATGATTTTTGCTTTTGGGTATTTTGAAAAGTCATTTTTGACCAAAATAGACCGCTTTGCTGTGACTGTCTAAAATCCGGCACTATTAATCTGATCGCTCTTTTATCCTGATGAAATAAAGCTATTGAGTTTCGTCTAAATTTTCCTGTCTTTTTATGAAAAAACGCTATCGAAGAAAAGAGAACGACTTTACTTGAGTCGTCTCTTTTCGCGCCAATCATTTAAATGACGGTCTGTTTTTATTCACTGTCCGCTTTTTTGGGCAGAATGGTAAAGGGTATGGCATGAAGTGTCGGACGATCATAACGGCTGTTAAAAATTTACGCCGTGTTAAAACAGTTTATTGCAAAAATAAGATCGCCTCTCTTCATAAAATCGCATTGAAAACCGGCACACTGTTAACCGCGTTTTCCTGTCTCGTCCCGTCAATGCTTCAAGCGGCTGATCCGGTCAATAATACGGTTGTGCAAACGCTGGCACCGCCAGAAGAAGGCACATCCATCATTGATTATCAGAAAATAGATCAACGTCTGAACCGTTTGATGGAATCCCAGACGATGGTGGGATTGGGCGTTGTTATTATCGAAAATGGTAAAATCCGTTTTGTTCGTGGCTATGGCGTTAGACGGGCAGGAGGCCATGCCACCGTTACCCCGAATACGGTGTTTCGTTGGGCTTCCTTGTCAAAAGGGGTGGCTTCGACTTTGGTCAATTTATTGGCCGATCAAAAACGCCTGTCTATTGATGATATTATTGCCCGTTACAGCACCAGCCTTCGCCTGCCCGAACATGCCGAACAGCAAGCCACTATTCGGATGTTGTTATCGCAGCGTTTGGGTTTGGTGCATAATGCCTATGATGACCGTTTAGAGCATGGCGAAGATCCGGCAACTTTGCGCCAGAATTTGGATCATTTGCATTTAAGTTGTTCTGTCGGGCAGTGTTATGGCTATCAGAATGTCGCTTTTGATACCGCGCATGAGATTGTCGAACGCGTAACCGGCATGAGTTATGCCCAAGCCGTCCGTCGATATCTGTTTTTGCCTTTGGGGATGTATTCTGCCTCGATTGGGCGCAATGCTTTGGTTAATTCGGCGGATTGGGCGGAGCCTCATGTCTGGCAGCATACCCGCGAGGTGAAAGAAAATTATTATCGGATTCCAGCCGCCGGTGGTGTGAATAGTTCTATTCTTGATTTGGGTCGTTGGATGCGGGCGCAAATGGGTATGATGCCTGAAACTTTGTCCCCGTCTTTGCTTAATCGTATCCATCAGCCCCAGATCAATACTGGCACATGGAAAGGAGGGCCTGTCGATCATGCGATGGATGATGCCGCCTATGCTATGGCTTTTCGGGTCTATCACTATCGTGGCCATTTGATGGTGGGTCATCGGGGCGCGGTCAGTGGTTATCGTTCCTTGCTGTTGTTTGATCCCAAATTGAAATCTGGTGTGGCTGCGCTGTGGAATAGTGAAAGTCCACGTCCAACCGGCTTGCAACTGGAAGTGATGGATATGCTTTATCACCAGCCTTTCCATGATTGGATGGAATTGGATGTGCCAGACCAAGCCCCGCTTGTGCATCGCGCGGCACATCCTATATCGAAAAAAGAGCGGTTGCAGTTAGAACGGCATCATCCGTCATCTGCGAATGCGAAAAAGGGAAAAGGCGGTAAGGCCGCTTTGCCGACCAAGGAAAATCATAGCAAAACGGCATCCTCGAAAGCGTCTGCTCATTCAGCCGTTACCAAGAAAGTGGTCGCGGCTGATAAAAAGGCAAAAGGAAAGGCTGTGAAAAAGCCAGCACCGGCAGCGGCCAAGAAAGACAAGGCATCCCATAAGAAATAAAGGCAAAGCGCGGCCTTTCTTGGGGTGTCTGCTTGCTATCCGTGAGGGCGGCGATATTGCAATTATAACGAATAGCGTTAAAAAACGCCGCCAAAGGAATGATTATGACAAAAAATCCCCGCACTCTTTATGAAAAAATATGGGACGCTCATATTGTCGAGCGTCGTGAGGATGGTTCTGCTCTTGTTTATATCGATCGGCATCTTGTCCATGAAGTGACCAGCCCGCAGGCTTTTGAAGCCTTGCGTCAGGCAGGTCGCCCATTGCGTCGCCCTGATCGGACTTTGGCGGTGCCGGATCACAATGTGCCGACAACCGCACGCGTCGATAATGAAGGCCATCTGTTACCGATTGCTGACCCACAATCGGCGAAGCAATTAGCGGCTTTGGCTAAAAATGCGCCAGAATTTGGGGTTCGCTATATTAGTGCGACTGACCCTGAACAGGGTATTGTCCATGTCGTGGGCCCCGAACAGGGTTTTACCTTGCCCGGAACGACTTTGGTCTGTGGTGATAGTCATACGGCAGCGCATGGGGCGTTAGGAGCATTGGCTTTTGGTATCGGGACTTCTGAAGTCGAGCATGTCATGGCTACCCAGACTTTGATCCTGACGCCTGCCAAGACTATGGAAGTGCGGGTTGAAGGCAAGCTGTCTCCCGATGTGTCGGCAAAAGACCTAATCCTTCATATCATTCATAGTTTGGGCACGGCAGGCGGCACCGGATATGCTATTGAATATACCGGTGAAGCAATCCGCAATCTGTCGATTGAAGAGCGTCTGACCGTTTCCAATATGTCGATTGAGGCGGGCGCGCGCACCGGATTGATTGCGCCAGATGACAAAACTTTTGCTTATCTTTTCGGTCGCCCGATGGCACCGAAAGGCCAAGATTGGGAAAAAGCGGTTCAGTGGTGGAAGTCTTTGGCAACTGATGAAGGGGCTGTCTATGACAAGACCGTTATCATCAAAGCTGAGGATGTTCAGCCTTCTGTTACATGGGGCACCAGCCCTGAAGATGTGGTGCCGATTACGGGCGTTGTGCCTGATCCGGCTTCTTTTGCTGACCCTGCCAAACAGGCGGCGGCACGCCGTTCTCTGGAATATATGGGGTTAGAACCCGGCCAGAAAATGGAAGGTCTGGCGGTTGAAAACGTCTTTATCGGAAGCTGCACCAATAGCCGTATTGAAGATTTGAGAGCGGCGGCTTCGGTTGTCTGGGGGCGGCATGTTGCCGATAATGTGAAACAGGCTTTGGTCGTTCCCGGATCCGGTTTGGTAAAACGTCAGGCCGAGGCTGAAGGTTTGGATGAAGTTTTTAAAGCCGCTGGCTTTGAATGGCGTGAACCCGGTTGTTCGATGTGTTTGGCGATGAATCCTGATAAGGTTCCAGCGGGCGAACGTTGTGCTTCGACTTCCAATCGTAACTTCGTCGGACGGCAGGGCCCCGGTGCCAGAACCCATCTGGTTTCGCCAGCGATGGCCGCCGCCGCCGCTGTAACCGGACATCTGACCGACCTGCGTCATCTGGAGCCGGTTGAAATGGGAGAAAAGGCATGAAAGCTGTCAAAATAGTCGAAGGTCGTGCCTATCCGTTGGGCGAAAGCAATATTGATACGGATATTATTATTCCGGCTCATTACCTGAAAACGACCGACCGTAAGGGTTTGGCAAAAGGTGCTTTTGAAACTATTCGGGCGAAAGAAGGCAATGTCTTTGACAATCCCGAATATAAGGACGCGCCTATTTTGATTGCCGGTGATAATTTCGGCTGCGGTTCCAGTCGAGAACATGCCGCTTGGGCGATTAAGGAAATGGGGATTGAGGCGGTGATCGCGCCGCGCTTTTCGGATATTTTTTCCGGTAATGCCTTCAAAAACGGTTTGTTGACGGTTGTTTTGCCGGAAGCCGATGTTGAGCGTTTATTGGAAGTCGCCAAGACTGATCCCATTACGCTTGATCTTGAAAATCAGGTGGTCACGACCCCTTTTCAGGATCGCTTCCATTTTGAAATTGATCCTTTCCGTAAGCGTTGCCTGTTGGAAGGTTTGGATGAAATCGGTCTGACTTTGAAAGATCAGGACAAAATTAGCCAATATGAAGATGTTTTGGCCAGTGACCGTCCTTGGGTCTAGGATCCTTTAAGATCGGATTTTAGAAAAACAGCCCGTTTTTTAGCGGGCTGTTTTTTGTTTATGTTATTGTCGGTTTTTCAGAATTTTTTCGGCAAGCTGGTAATCAGAAAGTTTATCAACATCGATTCCAGCTTCTGGCTGGGATAAAACTACTGGATTGATCGTAAGACCGAGCTTGTTACCAACCTGATTGAGGGCTTTTTTAAAGCTGATACTGCGCGTGATGGCGCGGATCGCAAGGCAAAGGCCAAAATGGCGAATGAGCCGCCATGCTTTTTTACGGTTCTGCTCTATTTCTGACCATTGCTGTAGGGCGGCTTTCACCTTGTCATTGGCCATGGCAAAAAGATTGGCTCCGCTATAGGCATCATCTGAAAAACAGAGCCATGTCCGGCGATTTTCGGGATAGCTTTTGAGAAGATTGCTACGAGACACAACCCCAACGCTTAGATCGCTATTCTGTGCTTGGGACAGAAATTCAGTGACCATCTCTTTTGTCAGCAAAGGATGGTCGGCTGTCGTTACCAAAAGCGGATAGGTAATTTTTTTCTGGTCGATCAGGCTGATAATGCTGTTGGCAATGCCGCTGCCTGATCGAGCCGTTGTGATCCGATTATCTTCGGCCATCCACGCACAATCACCCGTGAGTAATGCTTGTGGTTCCTGTGCCATCACAACGATCTGACCAATCGCAGGCGTTTTTGTATTTTTATCGGGCGATAGAGCGAGTAATGTTTTTGCTACCCGTGACAGCATCGCTTCGCCATCAATCGGAGTGAGGGCTTTCCATTCCTGTTGAAACTGGGCGGCGAGTGGATCAATGCCGGGGCGTTGTCCTGCCAGAATGAGTGCTGTCCATACTTGTCCGGTCATATTTTTTTCCCGCTATTCGCCAAGAAAGAATAAATTTGCGGCTTGGCACATGATCCCGCTAGGCGGGTGAGATCAGGTTAAGGCCGATAACACCGATCAAGATCAAGGCGATACAGCCTATCTGACGAAGATCAAGCGTTTCGTTGAAAATCCATTGGCTGACGACCGTCATGATCGCCAAGCCGCCGCCCGCCCAAACCGCATAGACAATACCAAGGGGGAGGGTTTTGAATACGAAAGAGATAATCGTAAAACAGATAAAATAGCCGATGCAGGCCGTGACCAGCCATAGCGGTTTATCAATGCCATTTGCTAGTCGCAAAGCTGTGGTGGCGGCTACTTCGAAAAAGACCGCGATAGCTAGACTACGCCCTTTCCCTACACGACGCTCTTCCCGATCGGAAGAGCGTCGTGTAGGGAAAGAGTGTA
>NZ_JAIWON010000001.1 GCF_020216885.1 Zymomonas sp.
CAAAGTGTTGTGTTCGGCGTATTCGACTGGGCAAGCGATGATAGACACACCATCATCGCTTGCCCAGTCGATTACGCAGAAAACAACAAATTGACCGATAAATTAGGTGATCTGACGATCACTATCTAATATATGCTTATAAAGCGTGGGGTACTATTACCCTGCGCTTTAAATTTAGAATTAAAAACACCAAATATCTAAATAAAGCAACATAAATTATTTTATATCTTCATGATTTTTATTTCTGTCTATAGAAGCCAGATCTTCTTTATTTAAAAATCCATCATGATCTTGATCTGCCTGATCAAAATGTCTGACCGCAGAAGCTGCATACTCATCGAAACTCAGCATATTATCCTGGTTTTTATCTAGTCGCTCAAAGGCTCTTTTGCGCCCAGCTAAATATTCATCGCGACTTATTTTTTGATCATGATCAAAATCTAGATGTTCAAAATGCCGACTAAATTTATTATTTATATAAGTATTTTTTGCATTTTCGGCATATATTCTTACGGGAGATGTCGATTTAATTGACTTTGAAATAATATCGGATGCTCGTCCCGAGCGACATAACAAAAACACACCAGAAGCAATAAGAACAGCAACTCCACCTAGGATAAAGGGTAATTTATCTTTCATGATCTAAAATCTTGTCTTTAAGAAGAGAAATCGAATATTAAGATTTGCTTTTAAAAATTTGACTGCTTTTTATTATTTATTCTTTTCATAGCAGAAAAAATAAATTTTTTCAGTATAAAAATGATAAATAATTTACAAACGTTACAGATATTTCAAGTATAAAAATACTACCCAGTATTTCTGCTGACGTTTACTGTAACATAAATAAAATTTCATTTTCAAAAATGAATTTATTTTTTAAAAATAAAGGATCATTTTTAGAATTTTGAGTACAAATCAGAAGCATCCCACTTCTTATTAAAGGTGAACATAAAAAACCTTCACCTAATAATATATCAGGAAATCCCCATTTATAGAGATTTCCTAATACAATTTTTTATTGCTTCTCTGTTATCGGTAGCGTTTGAATTACAATCATATTTCACAAATTTTTTAAAAGGATCAAAACCAAGGAACAGATGCCCCCAGACTCAATCCATAAGAATTAAAATTACCATTCATCAAATTATCTTGAATTATTTTATGAGAAATAAAAACAGGGAAACGTGACTGTTTGGTGCTACAACTACCTGTCATAATAAAAGGCAATTCCAAACGTTCGAATGCCGTATCCGGTATAACCTTTTTAGCCTCTTCGTCATGAAAACCATGCCGCCGGATTGCCCGACGGCGCAAACGGGCAGGACTACTCTTCGCTTGAACTCGACTGACAACACAATATTGGCTAATTTCTGGAACTGACTTAATATCCTCACAATAAAGATAGTCATCCAAGCGCGTTATCCAGCCAGACAATACCAACTCATGCAAGTCAGCATTCGTTCCATGCAACCGTAAGCGGCTTCCTAGACAAGGTTTATTATTATCATGCTCTGGAAAACTGATACCAATATGCTGGCTACCCAACCGCACCAATTCTAAATGCAGTAGAGAAAATAGTTTTTCCATTATAATATGAGGAGCTATTTCCTGATTAGGTAGGATATAGATATCCTGATAGGAATCGACAGGATTAGCTAGCATCCCCAAAGACTCCCCCTCTTACTAATACAGCTATCACAAAATGCTGATCTTCGACTGTAGGTTCTTTATCTTTTAACACCCAAGCATCCAATAAACTATAAAAGTCTTTTTTGGCCTTTGGCTGACGATAAGCGACTCCTTGCGTTGTAACAGAGCCATAAGGCTCAACTGCAATCGGGCCATTAGTAGCCGCATCAGGATACCATGTATCAATAGTCCGTAAGGCATTTCCGATTTTTTGCGAATGCATGGCTGCAACGGCATTTTCAGCTTGACCAACGCTATAAAGAAAACGGCTCTTCTTTCCCTTCCCTTTCCCCTTATCATCTTTATCGAGCAGAAGTTCTTGTGAAGGGAAAACCTCTTGCCCGCCCCCCATACGAATAAAAGCCTTTATTCGTAATAAGACATGCTCTCGTCCAGAAAGACCGGCAGTAATAAGACCGGCCAAAGATTCTAGTTCTTTTGAAGATGGTTTATCCTCAAATACACGGAGCGAATGCGCCAAGGCATCAAAAACACCGATGGCAGTCTCTTCACCGTCTTTCAACCGAGAGATCTGGATTGATACAGCATCCGCGCCCAAACGATTACGCCATAAAAAACGGCCATTTACCAAATTGGTCGCATATCTTTGTCCCAAAATACCCAACCCTTGATTTTCGATATAGTGACCAATTGTTGTAACCAATTTTGAACGATATCCTGTATGATTACAGGCAGCCGGTTCGCTAACACCCCCTAAAACGCGTAGAGTAAATTCTACTTTCAATGTGTCACAGTCAAAAGGGAGGGTTGCGACATCCACTGTTTGCAGATTAGGATTTTCAATAGCAGCATTCAATTTGAGTGGATCATTTCCGGTTTTTGCAGGTTGGCGATTAGAAATAGTGCCTCGAACAGCTTTCTCCCGCAAATGGATCGGCTGCCATGCCTTATCATTATCTTTGTCATTCCAGTGACCCGAAAAAAACAAGGCATCGGAAGGATCTAATTTACGTTCAAAAGATAAAACGGAGGCCGTTTTTAAAGCCTTCTCTTCAGCCATGATAAAAATCCTTTTCAATCTTCAAAGAACACAAACCAAATTTCATTTATTATCATGAATCAGGGTAATAAAAATTGTAACATCGATAGACTGTTTTTTCTGACAGACTTTCTTTTTCTTGTGTCGGAAAAGCATACCACAATAATTCATTTGGATTCTTTAAGTGAAAAGGGGCTATCCATTCACCGATAGAAAACAGACTCTCTACCGACTGAAACGGAATAGAATTATCTCGGGCAGAAGATACTGATCCTGCCGCTTGTTCTTTGCCAATCGCACCATAACCAACGGGGATAGGCACTATCCACCCATTATCCCGATCATGCTGCCATTCCGCGGTATGTTTCTTGTTACTTTCTTGTTCTATATTCTCGTTTTTACATCGCCAATTGACACCAGATAACGAGAGCCATGCCTCTAAAGCCGTTGTTTTTGGCTCTACTTCTTGCATCGACTTCAAGCGGTCAGAGATAAGATCGGGTCTTTCGACCAAGGCGTATCCAGGCAAAAGCCGATAACAGATTTGACGAAACTCTTTATTTTCATCCGAAGACCTATGCCATTCCATGTAATAGGGTGAATAGCGTTTCACCATAGCTTGAGATGGTGGCAAAATACTTCCCCCTGCAATCCGCATATTTTGCACCAAGGCTGCTATTTTTTTTAAATCTTCTTCGATTTCATCGCTGTCTTTGCGTCCTTTATAAGAAACACCGAACAGCAAAGAAATATCCAGATGGATGCGCCCTTCTTCAATAATAGGGGCTGTTTTTCCATCTTTTTCTATAGGGTTCCTCGTCTGGTTAAAAATATGGGTAAAACCGGAATCCGCCACTTGTTCTTGAAAATCATGACAAACGACCCCCACAGCATTAAACATTATATCAAGACCGATAGAACATGTTTTGCGTTCTAATGCCCACATAAAGCCGATAAAAGCGGTAATCGACGGAAATCCATGCGTCAGTGGGCTGGAAATCGCATTCGCATTCTGTACTCTGATATGAGGAAAAATCAGAAGATGAGTCGAAGATGGCAGTTCTGCTCGCATGAAATACCCCCTATGCTTTTCTACGCTGTGGAATCGGCCATGCGACATCTATAATGACCTGTTTTACCAAATATTTATATTCATCGTCACCAATAGTTATACTGCTATCTCTTAACTTATCATTCAATCTACGGCCAAAATTTTGAGCCACCTCATCAGGCCAATCACCTTTCATATAGGCATCGCAAAAATTCTGATCGATTTCGATAAAATCCTCTCGAGGGTGGAGAAGGCTTCTTTCAGAATCCAGCCATAATTTTTCATAATCCGGAATTTGACAATTCATATCCCGACTCCACCCAACAGGCATTTCTACTTTAACAGTAGCCGCAAAATCGGCCAGCAATGCAACCAGTCTCTGTACCCATTTTTCTCGATTTCCGCGGATATGGTGATTATTATCGTTCTGCTTAGCTTTTAAAAATTCAACCAACATATCAATGATAAAAACAACATTTTTCTGTCGGAAAAAAACATCTAAAGCAGACCGAGCATTTAAAGGAATCAATCGCCTTTTACTTTTCCAAAGAGGCGGCAAAGACGCCAAAAGATAATTTACCCCACCTCGCTCTGAATTAAGCTGCGATACATTTTGAGGTTTTGTCCCTCCCAATTTTCTTACAGCCAGATTTTTATAGTCTCGATACACTAATTCAGAGGATTGTTTTTTATAAAAAGCAGAACGGGCAGCCTTATTGTTTTCACCAAAGCGTATTTCTTGAATATGTTGATGAACATAATGCACTAGAGCGCTGGGGAATAAAGGTTGAAGTAAAATATACTGCTCATCCTCGCTTGGCTGTTCTCCGGTTAACCAATAAATTTGTTTCATCAAGCTATGGGATTGTGTTTTTTGATTTGAAGATAAAAGCCCAGCAAAAGCGGCAGACCAACTGTCCGCTTGTACAGGGTCTTCAGATAGCGCGACTTTAAAATCAGGATCGCCCGCTTCCGCCCATGCCAGTAAGGGCTTACCTTCTACTTTGGTTTTCAAGAATTTAAATACATCCAAGGCCGCCGCATTGCCGACAACATCAATTTCAAAATCATGGCCTAAAAGATGTGATCCGATTTCGTTTCTCTGCGGTAAATTGTCCGGCGTTACATAAAGATTACTTGCCTTGGCTGATGAATGGATCGCTTTTGAAATATGAGTGGCAGCATAAATTTGCCCGACTCTTCTTGCTGCATCTTCTAACCACACGGCATAATCATATTTGCGCATCAAGGTAGCGTCGTCACTCTTGCCTTTCAGCTTTTCATCCCGACGACTTTGAATAAAATCAGTTATAGCTTGGCGAAAAACTTGAACCCTTGCCTTGTCACGCATAACATCTCTCATTTCCTCAAATACTCTAATTCTTATATTTAGAAAAACCAAGAATATTATTGAAATAATATCCAGAAAGTTCCTTTAAGACATTGACTTTTGTCATATATTTTGAACATTCAAGCAAAGAAATACCAAGATTTTCTGATTGTTCTTCTAATAAACTCTCAAGACTTTTTACATTCCACGCTGTTATATCTGAAGCATAGTGTAGCTCGATTTGATGTTTTTTTTCACTATCAACCGGCATATATAAATTATTATGATTTTCTGAATTTTTACGCTCCAGATACAGCTTTAATTTTTCTTCCTCTTCATCGAACAGAAACAAAAGTGTTTCTTCTTCCATCGTATTTTCTCTAAAAGGCTGCCATTGTGGCAAGATCCCCGTCAGACTGGCTTGTGGATATTGCCAGCATAATGCTGCCATTTCTTCGTTAGGCTCAATTTTCTTTGCAGTGCGGCCAATACCGATAGACTTCCCAAGATCTTTTCTAGGCAACATACAATCACAAATGCGCGCTTGTTCCAGATCGGCTAATCTGTCTTGTGTCTTTCTTTCTTCCTCAGGCAAGGGTGCAATACGCGGCAAAGCCGTAATAATCTGATATTCTTCCAGTCTTAAAATATCATTTATCCAATGGGTTTTAAGATGGTAGGCATTGTCGCCATACTTACTTTTGGGCATCTCAAATCCGGGATGCCGAAAAACAGCCTTTTCAGGATTTTCAAAATAACGCAGAGCTGTATTCAAAATAGCGATGTTTGGTTTTTCAACCGCTTTTCTTCTATGTCGTTGAACGCGTCCAGCTAATTGAATCAGTGCCCGCATAGAAGACGGCTCGGCAATCGCCCAATCAAGATCCCAATCCCGCCCAACTTCACAAACAGGTGAGGCCAATATAATAAAAACATGATCTTGTTCTGGATTGGTATCCAATGCCGTTCGAATATCTGAATGAGTATAGACAAAATCCGGGTCGCGACGATTTAACACTGTATCCAGCATATTTTCGATAGCCGAACGCTGAATTAAGGGAAAACGTGCATGATAAACACATAAATGGATATGGGTATCAGGGCGGCCCCCCAAGGCAAAGAAGGCTTGCGCTACATGGAATAGCGGCTCAATATTAGCCATACGGATCAGACCAAAACTTACTTTCCTCCCTGTAACGGGATCTTTATCAGCAAATCTGCCATGCAGTTCAAGTGATGTCTGACGTAATATACCCGCCAAATCTTTATATAGATCCTTCTTTTCCTGACCTTGATATAACTCATCCAAAGGCACAATTTCACCTTTGCAAATGGCTTCTTTTTTCAAAAGTTTTTGTTTGCGTTGTTTTATAAAATGATCATGTGCCTGTTCAAATTGCGCCGCATCCACACAATCGGCAGAAGAGGTTCCAAACTCGTCGATCCAAAGACAAGGAACATCCTGTGCAGCAAGGGATAAACTAGGATCGTGATTGAACTGGTAGCATTTTCGACCTGCAAGATAAGCCTGATACATTCCCAAAACCAAAGAAGGCGGCAACGTCGCGGAAGATAGTAAAACACGGCTACCTAACATCCCCGCCCAATAAACCAGTCGCGTTAAGGCCGGTAAATCTTTTAGATCATAGTCATCCAATTCATCCAGAACGAGATCACTCCCCATCAGGCGCAGCATAGGGGCTATCTGCCGCCCGCCCCGAAGCGATTCCGTTGCCGGAACCAAATGATCAACCGTGCATACCAGAACCGGAGCAGACAATAGGCTTCGTATTTTCGGATCATGTCCTAAACGGCTTAATAAAGGATGTGTCGCCTCACAACCGTCATAAGAAATATAGCTATCCTCTTCTAATAAATCCAAAGAAGAGGCTGATCCTGACTTTTCTGCTTTGTCAGAATAATATTCGAATAGAGATTTACTGGCACGTCCGCCAACCATAATAGCCAGATCATCTTCATTCAGATGCAAATCTTTCTGATAAGATTTTCCAGTCTGTAAAGTCAGCGCTCGCAATCCCAACGCATAGGTTAATCGCATACCCTGCTCGGGATCAGCCATAGCATTGATAATGCGGGCTGAGGCAAGCGTCTTTCCAGTGCCTGTTGAGGCCATACAAACACAAAAAGCACCTTGTTTTTCAGATTTTTTGCGTATCGCAGTAGCCATATCTACAGCCTTATCCTGCCACGCAAATCGAGCAATCGAGCTTCTCTTTTTCAATCCTTTATGTTTGGCAAGACGAGGCAGATATTCAGTAAAATTTGGTAAAGCATAGGCAATAATACCCGCTTCTCTTGTCACACCTAATAGATGTTCGTCCAAAGTCTGTTTTAACCGACTTTGGCTATCTGTATTGGCATAAAGAATAGTGCGATCTTCTTTCGCTATTCCTCTGGAAGAATGAGATAAACGCTCCAAAGATTCTGGAGGAAGACTGGAATAATGATGATCTGCCAACATCAGACTCAAACGTGCCAAATGCATCAGATAGGGATTGCCAAGCCAATCTTTTTCTATATCGCGCTTCTTTTGCAAGACTAGCAAACGTTGGGCTAGTTTGGCGGCTTTTTTTTGCCATTCTTTATCAAAAACCGGAAATGTTTTTTTTCTTTCGATATCCCAATAGGATTTAGTGTTCTTTTTTTCTTCGACCATTTTCAGATCATCGTCTTTGACGGCACGTTCATTCCATGAATGTTCTATCTCGCTTAAGGGATCTTCAAGCGTTTCAAGATATAGACGTGACGGTTTTTTCCCTAAATAGCCCTGTTCTTTATGACCTTTTTTATCAATATCAACAGGTATCAGAGGAAGACGATGATGGGAAACAATCAGCCATCCGATAGCTCTGGCCATTGGTGGCAAAGACTGAAAAGGGCGACGATCTTTTTTGTCTAACTTGTCGAGACCATCTCGTTTATACTTTTCATCCGATACCCAGTCTTTTATTGAATATTTGCCTTCTAACAGACGGGTTAACCAGACCTCATCCGTATCGTCCCCGACGAAAGCCTGAAACAACCGTAAAGAAACCCATTCATGACGGTATAGATTACGAGAGTTTTCTCTTGATCGCAGACGTCGTTGAAAGGCTTTGCTAGCTTTTCCTAAATCATGCAACAAAGCCGCCATTTGCGCCAATATCTGAATGTCTTCAGCGGTTATCCAATCATTTTCATCCTGTTGGCGTAAAATATTTCGGGTAGTGCTATTGGTCGGGATAGCGCCTTCATTATTAAAACGGCTGGCGTCCCCAACAATCCAAAGCAAATCACACTGCCCACCCCCATGTAACCAATGACAGGCAACAGAAGTATTTCGCCTTGCTGTTTTTCGTAGTAATTTGTGAACAGTCGCCAAGCCTATTTGCGTAATAGGCGTTTGCCAGCTTCGACTTCCCTTCCGTTCACCAAACTGATCAAGGATTCGCCGCGTTTCTTTCAGAGCATTGTTGTCGCATCGCGAGATGAATAGAACATTCATAATGCAGGATCGGCCTCCATACTCAAAGCAATCTTTTTGATTGTATCAATCATAAAATCGAGCGATTCACTACGGGTAAGAGCGGCTATAGATTTTTGCCTAAAAGATGATTCTTCATCGCCTGCCATCGTCGAAAGAAAAGCCTGCGGTAAGATAGTCGCATCTTTAACTAAATCAGCGGCATCAAAAACCAACCCACCGCGGCGTGTTTTTCCGTGCAGTATCGCCAACCCATGAGGAAGCCCCAAGACCCAGGTCGCAGTAGCACCAAGGCCATAAGCCAAATAATTTCCGTGATCTAAAAAACGGTTTGCAGGATCGACACCAGTGCCTCTTTTGGATCGGGTAAAATCGCCATATCCAACGGTTTCGGATGCCAGCTTGAACAACGCCTTTGTCAGTCTGGCTTCTTCGATCAAAAGCGTTGCAATATCAGAAGCCTCTTTTATCGCATGCTCGCTTTGATGAAGCAAAGCCGATAAACGGCGTTCATCAGGTAAAAAACTATTTTTACCAAGAGAAGGCCTAAGCCACTGTTCTTTTATACGACTGCTTCTGGCTAATTGTAACGCCTTCGCCGCCCGTAAACGTTTTTCGTCGTCGAACCAGAATTTAACCCATGCCTGCACATATTCCGTAGGACGATATTCGCTTTGTGGAGAAAACCACAAAACATCTGTTTCCTGCTCATTCGCAGAAAATAATGGTGTTCCTCCGCCACCACAAAATCCGACTAAAACACCAGCTTTCCCCAATTCACGCATAGCAGCCTGCGTTATGGATGTGCCCGTGCCCAATAGAATAGTGGTCGTATTTGCTATAGGAATATTCCAATAAAGGGACTTGTTACCACGATCGGTAATATATTCGACCCGTCCCCCATTCACCAAAACCCGACAATATTCCAAATAGTAGATATTTGCCCGTTTCGAATGTAAAATAGTTTTCAGATCACCCGCTGCTATCTGCTTCATAGAAAATCTTCTATATTTATAAATTTTCAATTTTTATTTTTAGATAGTATCTATTGAACATTAAATATAACAAAAAATACTAAATAAAATATTCCTAAATTATATTTAGGATATATATGGTAATTTAAAAATATTGAAATTTTTCTTTTAAAATAGATATTTAGGTCTTTTTTTTCACAAAAATCCCAATCATAAATATAATAAACAGAAATAAAATATTTGAATTTTTAAAAAGGAGAGCTTGTCTCTAAAGTTCGATGTAATGAAATTTTTGCCCCACATGGTCTTATTTTTTACTTGGAAGCCAGAAGCCGGTCGCAACAATTTTTTGTTACTGACTGACTTTATGAAATGAACCATAATATAAATATTCTCTTCCATTATATTATTTTGGCCAAGGAACATGGATAGTTAATGTCTTACCAGCCCCATTCCGCCAACAATGCTCCCC
>NZ_JAIWON010000002.1 GCF_020216885.1 Zymomonas sp.
TACCCCGCATTGCCGATTATCCAATTGATTCTGTTTTTCTAAGGCGTTGGTCTCCCCTTTCTTTCTCTTCAGAAAGCATCACCAAGGATCAACTCTATACTTTACTAGAAGCGGCGCGCTGGACACCATCCGCCTATAATTCACAACCTTGGCGTTTTATTTATGCCATGCGCGATAGCGCTCTTTGGCCGGATTTTATCGAATTACTGATCGAAGGAAATCGAGGTTGGGCAAAACAGGCCGCAGCTATCATTTTCATTATTTCCAAAAAAACGTTTTTGTCGCCTATCAGCAATACAGAGAAAGATGCGCCCAGCCATAGCTTTGATGCAGGTGCTGCATGGATGGCAATGGCACTTCAGGCGACTCAAATGGGTCTCGCCACACGCCCAATGACAGGGGTATATTTTGATAAGGCGCGGCAGCTTTTAAAGGTGCCTCAAAATTATCATATTGATGCCGCGATTGCAGTCGGTCATCCAGACACCCAAACTGAACCAGAAGAATCACATAGCCGTCGTTTAAAATTTTCAAATATGCGCCGCTCTATCCACGAGATGAGTAGAGAAGGTTATTTTAAATTTTAGTAAGATTTTTCTTCAAAAAAGTTATCTTTTCCTATCCTAAATTCTAATTTACGGTATTTTCTATTCAAATGCTTGCGCTCTTATGTCGGTTCCGGCATGGCCTTTACACATATTAGGTAGAAGGAGTGCCCCATGCGCATTGCATTGTTGGCCGGAGATGGAATCGGCCCCGAAATCACAGCTGAAGCCGTCAAAATCTTAAAGGCGGTTGTCGGTCAGGAAATCGAATTTGATGAAGCCTTAATCGGTGGCGCAGCATGGAAAGTAACAGGAAGCCCGTTACCGGAAGAAACCCTGAAATTATGCAAAAACAGTGATGCAATCCTGTTTGGCTCAGTCGGCGATCCAGAATGCGATCATCTCGAACGCGCCTTACGTCCAGAGCAGGCTATTTTAGGTCTTAGAAAAGAACTGGATTTATTTGCCAATTTAAGACCGGCGCGTTTATTCCCGGAATTGCAGGCAGAATCACCTTTAAAAGAAAATATTGTCACCGGTACCGATCTTATGATCGTTCGTGAATTGACGGGTGATGTCTATTTCGGCACGCCGCGTGGCCAACGCAAAGATGATCAGAATCGCCGTGAAGGCTTTGACACGATGCGCTATAACGAAGATGAAGTAAAACGCATCGCTCGTATTGGTTTTGAAACAGCACGCTCCCGCAGCGGTAACCTCTGTTCGATTGACAAATCCAATGTTCTCGAAACTTCGCAGTTATGGCGGACTGTTGTACTGGAAATCGCTCAGGAATATCCTGATGTTGAACTCAGCCATATGTATGTTGATAATGCAGCGATGCAGCTTGTTCGCGCACCAGACCAGTTTGACGTTATTGTTACCGGTAATCTCTTTGGCGACATTCTTTCTGATTTGGCCTCAGCTTGCGTTGGTTCAATCGGTTTATTACCCTCTGCTTCGCTTAATAGCGAAGGTAAGGGTCTTTACGAACCGATTCACGGCTCTGCTCCTGATATTGCTGGACTGGGTAAAGCCAATCCACTCGCAACGATTCTGTCTGGTGCCATGATGCTGCGCTATAGCCTGAAACGTGAAGCAGATGCTGATCGCATCGAAAAAGCTGTTTCGACAGCTCTCAAAAAAGGCGCTCGTACGGCTGACCTTGGTGGTAAAATGACCACTTCTGAAATGGGAAATGCTGTTTTAGCGGCTCTTAACTGATCTACCTGTATCTTCTATAGGCATTTAAGCAGCGCTTTTCTCATTTTATAGAAACAGGAAAAAATTATGAAACGGCATACCGGACTTGACCGGAATATAACCCGTAAATGGCGTCCGGCAACGCAAGCAATCAGAGGCGGTCTCGTCCGCTCGGAATTCGGTGAAACGAGCGAAGCTCTTTTCCTGACTTCCGGCTATTCCTACGAACGGGCAGAAGACGCAGCAGAACGTTTTGCAGGCGAGCAAGAGGGTATGATTTACTCTCGTATGCAAAGCCCAACGGTCATGATGTTGGAAGAAAAGCTGGCCTTAATAGAAGGCGCAGAAACTTCTCGCACGATGTCCACTGGCATGGCTGCAATGACTTCAGTTCTGTTGTCAGCGCTTTCAGCTGGTGATCATTTTGTCATTGGACGAGTGGCTTTTGGATCATGCCGCTGGCTTTCAGATTCGTTGCTCCCTCGCTTCGGGATTACTGCAACAGTTGTCGATGGCGCTGATGTCCAGCAATGGAAAGATGCGATCCAGCCTAATACCAAGCTGTTCTTCTTTGAAACGCCGACCAATCCTACTCTGGAATTGGTAGATATCGAAGCTGTTTGCAATGTCGCTAAAGAAGCTGGTATTCTGACGGTTGTTGACAATGCCTTTTGCACACCTGTTATCCAGAAGCCGATGGATTTCGGGGTAGACGTTGTTGCCTATTCAGCCACCAAGATGATGGATGGACAGGGTCGCGTTCTGGCAGGTTCTGTTGCCGGTAGTAATAAATTTGTCAACGAGACATTGCTGCCTTTCATTCGTAACACTGGCCCCAACTTATCCCCATTCAATGCATGGGTTGTAATGAAGGGACTGGAAACGCTTGAATTGCGCAGCATTCGCCAAAGCGAAAATGCACAGATTTTGGCAGAATTCCTTGAAAAACGGATTCCTCGCGTTTCCTATCCGGGTCTGAAATCTCATCCGCAATATGCGCTTGCGAAGAAGCAGATGAAGACCGGCGGAACCGTTCTTGCGTTGTTCTTGGGTAAAGATCGCCAGCAGGCACTTTCCTTACTCAACAATTTAGAACTGATTGATATCTCTAATAATCTTGGCGATACACGTTCTTTAATGACGCATCCTTGTTCAACAACCCACAGCGGCGTTGCTGAAAAAGAGCGTTTGGCTATGGGCATCACCGAGGATATGTTACGCTTTAGTGTAGGCCTCGAAGATGTCGAAGATCTTAAGGAAGATCTAGATCAGGCGCTTCGGAAAATCGGCTTATAATTCGCTAGAAAGCGTCTATCGTTAGAGTAAAAGAAGGGTAGATATGTCAGCAAAGGAATATGGGTTATGAAGCGGACACATCTACCCTTTAATGGTTTACGGGTCATGGATGCGGCAGCACGCCATTTATCCTTTACCCGCGCGGCCGATGAATTGGCTGTAACACCGGCCGCAGTCGGGCAGCAAATTCGAGCATTAGAAGATACTCTGGGTGTTGTTCTCTTTCGGCGTAATGCGAAAGGGCTAGAACTAACGCCCGAAGCATTGGCTGGACTAGACGCATTAAGAGAAGGCTTCTTAAAATTCGAAGAAGCTGTGCAACGAATGCAGGCAGGGCAATCCTCAAAAAGACTGACTATTGCTGCACCACGCGATTTTACTGAATCATGGCTTTTGTCAAAATTAGCTCAATATCATCAGCAAAATCCTGATATCCAATTCACACTTTTAGCAATTGAGAATGATCTGGACTTTACGCAAGCTAATTTGGATGTTGCTATAAATTATACCGATGATCCGGGTAATCATGAAGCCATTACCCTTAGTGATGGCCTGATGGTGACTGTTGGCCTGCCCGATTCTCCAGAGGTATTTATCGGTTGGCCAAATGCCGAGTATGAGGCAGATATACCCATCATTTTACATGTTGCTCACGCGGGTCTTGCCATCACCGCTGCCTTAAATGGATTGGGGCGCTGTCGAGTGCCGCTTATTTTAGCCAAGAAGCTAATCGAAAATAAGGAATTGCAACAATTTGGGTCTATCACCGAAAGCGAAATGCAATATTGGCTTATGGCACCTTTACCCCAATGGCGGCAAAAAAAGGTTAAAGCCTTGACCGCTGCACTGACAGCTAATTTAGAAAGTGAAATATAATTATCTTATAGGTGCGCCACCCGCCGCACATTCAGGGTGAACCACATTCTGTGGAGTTTCTTTAAGCTGGATAATTATGACCTTGGCAGGCTGCTTCCCCAGACTCCCCGAGATATGCCCCTGTTTTCCATTCACCATTTGGGCTAATTGATCGCCGCCAAAAGACATTTCTCCAGCACCCATTTTAACAATTCTCCCGTCAGTAGTTTTGACAAACCAGCGGCCAGAAAGGGGAATAATCCACTGCGGTTCTGGATTTTTATGCCAATTTCCGATCCAACCTACAGGCATAATATTAAAGACATATCGCTTCGTCGCATGATCCTGTTGCGATACCCATTCGGGATGGTCTGTATGCGCAAAATCCTGCAAAGCCAGATTGTGAAGCGCGCAATGCGTTTGATGGGTCACACCTTGTGCATCAGCCCAAACACTCCAGTAAGGGATACTCGGCGATGACTTTTCGGCTTTGGCTTGAAAGTTAACAGCTGCCAAACAGCAAAGGGCTAAAGCCGTATATTTCATTTCTAATGCCTTCTCTCGCGTTACTTTCTAAAAATACTCACAAGAGAGATGCTTGTTCACAAGCCATCATAAAATTTTTAATCAGTCGCTGCCTTATCCCAAAAAAACGATGATAATAGGCTGATTCAAAATGAAAGCGCAAAAAGAAACCACTTAATTTCAGCCCTTGTTGCAAGGCTTCTTGGTTAGGTAAATCAGGACAAGACACAGAAAAAGGTGCTTTTAGAAAGTTCGGTAAAACTAACAATTTTTTCTCATGACCTTGGGCAGCTTGTCGACTGACTGCCGCATGATGTTTTGGACTTACCCAGTCCAGACAGGATTTTTGTCCGGTCATGATGCAACGGGATAAATGTAGACCATATCCCAATTCTGATAATAGCAATAATTCAAAACGAACCAGCTCAGTCATCCATAAAACAGGCTCATCCGTTTTTTCTATAATATCCAATAATCTTTTCAAATTTTGGAAGAGATAAGGCTCTGGTTGGCCTTCTGGAAGAACGGAGGCTGTAAATGGGCATATCCAGCTTAAAAAAAGAGCCGCTAAGGGGTGCTCCATCATAAGCCCTCGGCTATGCCGTAATTCTATCTTGATAGAAGGCAAGGATCGCCCAGCTTTATCATGCCAGCTTGCCTGAATATAATTACCCACAAACAACAAAGGGCGACGGTAACGGGAATGCGCGCCTTGTATATATCCTGTTCTAAGGCCTTCTTCAGTCAACAGTCTGATAATAGCGCCATTTTCGCTGTGAAAACGGCTGGTTAAAAGGATGGCAGGAACCGAGACCATTTTCATCCTACACATACCCTCATAAAAATTTTCTCCGATTATTTACGCGAGGCTATGATGAAAAAAGTCGTAAATCTGTCGAGCTATTGCCGAGGAAATCCCATTCACTTTTTCTAGCTCAGAAAGCGATGCATTTTTTACATCACGTGCTGTTCCAAAATGTAACAGCAAAGCCTTCTTACGGCTCGGCCCAATACCCGGCACATCATCCAAAGGACTGGAGGTCAGATTTTTGGCTCTTTTAGCGCGATGGGTTCCAATAGCAAAACGATGCGCCTCGTCTCGCAATCTTTGAAGGTAGAAAAGTAAACCGCTATTTGGCGGCAAAGCATATTCACTACCATCAACTAAATGGAAATGTTCTCGTCCCGCATTACGATCTGGGCCTTTTGAAATACCAACAATGGCAACGTCTGAAATACCTTGTTCTGCCAGAATATCTTTTACGGCATGAACTTGTCCTTTTCCTCCATCAATCAATAAAAGATCCGGCCATTCGCTACTTGAATGATCTGGGTCGCTTCGTTCCAACCGCGAAAAGCGACGCATCAAAACTTCTCGCATCATTTCAAAATCATCACCTGGATTGACGCTAGGCGATTTGATATTAAATTTACGATAGCTATTACGACGAAAACCTTCAGGGCCAGCGACAATCATGCCACCGACCATATTAGTGCCCATTATATGGCTATTGTCATATACTTCGATTCTGTCTGGCATCTTATCCAAATGGAAGAGCTTGACCATTTCCTTTAATAATTGCTTCTGAGTAGAAGCTTCAGCTAAACGTCGATCAATAGCTTCTTTCGCATTCCGCGCAGCCTGATCTACCAACTTTCTCAAGTCACCTCTTTGTGGTTGGTAAAATTTTACTCGATAGCCGCGTTGCGATGATAAAGCGTCTTCTAAAACATCTTTATCGCTGGGGAGATAATTGGTCAGAATATCTTTCGGGGCAATTTTATTCTCATAAAACTGCCCTAAAAAACTTTGCATAACGTCTTCTAAAGGCTGTTCATCAATATGATTTAAGTAATAGGCATGATGTCCCCAATTCTGTCGATTACGAATAAAGAACACTTGGATACAAGCAAGCCCTGCCTGACTTTCTATACCGAATATATCTGCATTTTTTAAATTGCCGCTGCTAATCGACTGGTGGCTTTGGATAAAAACCAAAGCCTTTAAACGATCTCGATAAACGGCTGCCAACTCATAATTCAAATCATTTGAAGCCTGCTCCATAGCTGTCACCAGCTTTTTCTGGACATGAGTCGACTTCCCAACCAGAAAATCACGCGTATCTACAACAAGATCACGATAGTCATCTTCAGAAATCCGGCCAACACAAGGCGCTGAACATCTTTTTATCTGATACAGCAAACAAGGGCGCTTACGATTGCGGAAAAAACTATCAGAGCAGGATCTTAATAAGAACAACTTCTGCAAGCTATTCAAAGTCAAGGTAACAGAATCCACACTTGCAAAAGGGCCATAATATTTCCCCTTGGCACGCCTTACGCCACGATGCCTTTGAAGCGAAGGGAATTGCGGAAAAGTGCCATCCTCTTTTAATAAAATATAAGGAAAACTTTTATCGTCTCGTAACAGAATATTATAAGGTGGCCGATAGCGCTTGATAAGCTGCGCTTCTAGTAACAAAGCTTCGGATTCGGTTGCGGTTGTTACAATCGTCATGCTGCGCGTTTGTGAAACCATGCGCTGAATCCGACGCGACAACCCTGATATCTGGGTGTAATTAGCAACACGATTTCTTAAGGCACGCGCTTTCCCGACATAAAGGATATTTCCCTTGCTGTCATACATCCGATAAACTCCAGGACGAAGTGGCAATGTTTTTAAAATATTGCCGATTGCCGCGACACCTTTTTCAAGGTCTGGATGATCGGTTCCTTTAAAAACGTCCAGAGTTTGTTTTTCGCTGAAACGATCTGTTTCTTGGGATTGGTTATTCAGATCGAGCCTCGTCCATCTTTTTTAAAAAAGCTTTTTAGAATGACCTTTGAAATCATTCTGTCAAAAAAAGAGTTAAGAGGATATGGCTTTAAAACAAGGTTTTTAAATAGTTTTTACAAAAGTAATCATTTGATTTTAATCAGTATAAGACAACAAAAAAGCGCCGTCGCAAAGGCGACGACGCCGATTTGTACAGACATAACAATCCTATCAGTTAAGGCGTGTGCCTTGCTGCTTCAAAGAATCGATTGTCTGATCTATCAAAACCTTATCATGCGACGCATCATTCTGTTTTTGAATGATCTGGGTCGCCGCCTGAAGCGCTAATTTGGCAGCAGTTTGCCGAATTTCAGCAACAGCTTCCTGCTCAGCAGCCGCAATCTGTTCGGTCGCCATTTTCTGACGACGCTCTACTAATTGCTGGGATTGAATCTTGGCATCAGCAATGATGCTGCTTGCATCTTCTTTGGCTCGTTCGATGATCGCTTCAGCTTCACTTGTAGCCTGACGCGTTTTTTCATCATACTCGGCCTTCAGAGCTTCAGCTTCCTTGCGCAAGCGTTCAGCATCACCAAGGCGGGTACGAATCTCATCAATCTGTTTATCCAGTCCCGACGTAATAATAGACGGAACTTTTTTCCAGACCAGAACGAGTAAAAAGACAACGATGGAGGCAGAAACCCAAGCCGGGCCACTTAATCCAAGAAAAGTCGACTCGTGGGCTTCCGGTTGAACACCTCCCGGTGCCTCGGTTGTCGCCGTTACCTTCGGCGCCGCAGGCGCGGTCTGAGGCATCGCTTCAGACATCGCCGGAGAAGCTGGCGCTGAAGTCTGAGTTGTATTAGCCATTAGGTAATCTCCCTCAGACCATATCAGCAGAAATAACTTGTGCTACAGCTTTGGTAATCTGTTCTTTTGAAACAGAACGGCCAGTGATCTGCTTGACAATATCGTGAGCAATATCACTCGCGATATTCTCAAGATCGGCCATTACCTTCGATTTCTCATCAGCGATCCGCATTCTAGCAGAATCGATCCGATGGTCATAATCGGCATTGGCCGCAGCATTTTGTTGGGACGCATCCTTCGAGGCTTGTTCTTTAGCAGCCTGCAAACGGGACTGTGCTTCGGAACGCACCTTGGCAAGACGCGACTGGCATGCCTCATCCGCTTCTTTCGCTGCTTTGTGAGCAGCTTCTGCAGCAGCAAGATCATCAGAGATTTTGCTGTCGCGGGAATCCATCGTGGATTCGACTTTCACGAGCATGGTCTTGGCAATACCAAAATAGATAATACCAAATACCACAAGCATCCAGAAAACCTGGGAAGCGTAAGTAGAGGCAAGCTGGGCTATCTGAGGCATGATCGCATCCAGACTTTATCTAAGAACAGTTTTAACGCTGTCCTTTAACTGAACTTACTGTATTTTTCGAACACCGGCTGAAAAAACAGCCGGTGCGAAAAATACTGCGAAAACCTGAAAATCAGGCAACGAAGATCAGCAGAATCGAGATAACGAATGACAGAAGACCCAAAAGTTCAGCAGCGGCGAAACCGATGAACAAACGGCCCTGCTGGCCATCGGCCGCAGCCGGATTACGCAGTGCGCTTTCAAGGAAGCCAGCGAAAACGCTACCAACGCCAACGGAAGCAACACCGGCACCAACAGCAGCAACACCACCACCGACTAACTTACCGAGCACTCTTGCAGCTTCAACGTCCATGACAATACTCCTTTACCATTCCATATACTGGGAAATCAGTGAAGATTGATCGCGTCGTTCAAATAGAGCGACGTAAGCAAGGCGAAAACATAGGCTTGAATGGCGCAAACCAAAAATTCAAGCGCAGAAATACCAATCATTAAAAGAAAGGTTGGGATACCCACTAGGGTATAATAACCTGCCAGAAAAGCAGGCGAGGCAGATTGAACCGGCGGGTTAACAATAAAGTTAGCCAAAACTTCCAAAAGGACATGCCCAGCGGTCATGGCGACGAAAAGACGAAGCGCAAGACTGAAAGGCCGCAGAATGAAAGAAAAGGCTTCAATCCCGGGGATCAGCCAAATAAGTGCCATGGGGGTACCATGCGGCACAAACAGCTTAAAAAAGCCTAGTCCATGACGCGTGAAACCCACAACAAGCACGGTACCAAATGCAATCGCCGCCAGTGTTGCCGTAACGGTAACATGACTGGTTGACGTGAAAGGTTCTGCACCCGGCAAGAAACCGAATAACGGAACTAATCCAAGCAAATTGGCGAAAAGGATGAACATAAAAAGGGTGAAGATCAGCGGGGTAAACGGACGACCTTTGGGGCCGATGTTTGTGCTGACCATATCGTTAACAAAGCGAGTCATGACTTCCACGGCCATCTGCCAGCGACCGGGAATCAACGCCTTCCTCCGACCACCTGCCATAAAAATAGCAAGAGCGGCCATTGCAATCACCATCCAGAGAGCGGAGTTGGTGAAGGAAATATCATATTTTCCGATATGAAGCCCATGTAAAGGCTCCACGGTAAACTGATGCATGGGGTCTACATTATTAGTAGCAGCCATATTACGAGCCCCTAGCTATCTATCCATTAAAGAACATACAGGTTTTACTCTGGATGTTCACGAGAAATCCGTACCACATTTCTAAACGCAATACAGACCCCTAATAGAAGAAATATGATCAGAAATATTGGTTTAGTTCCAATCAGGCGATCGAACAACCACCCGATAAGTCCGCCACCAGCCGGGCCCGCAATCATCTCAGTCAACACTCTGTTTCCT
>NZ_JAIWON010000003.1 GCF_020216885.1 Zymomonas sp.
TGAGCAAAACCTTTAACCGCAGGCTTATTAGCTTTTGCCAAACGACTTTCAGAATCGCTTCTGCTCGTCGCAAGCATGGCCTCTAATTCTGCCATTCTAGGGTCTTGTGGTCCCAGCCCTTTATTAGAATCGTTACTCATCATCGCCAACTCGCTACGCCTTGAATTCCAACCCCTTGAATTTCAAGGATAAATGCTATTCAGCATGACGAGTAACTATCTCGTCAAGTAGGTCTTTTTTAAGAAGACGGGTGAAGCAAGTCAACTCAAAGCGCAGAGAATGAAAAACCAAACTTTTCTATTATCCCCATCGCAAAAAAAGACCAGTTAAGCAGAATATCGCCTATTTACAGGTAAAAAGCCCTTCCAAGGCATCTTTTACCAAGTCTTTTTAACCGCAGGTTGAAGGTAATGCGATCGGGCCATTTTTTTTCTGCCACTTCCCATCAGTCAAAGCATAAAATTGACCCTCTTGGACACGACTTGCCAATGTTTTACATCCGACAGCGACGGCCCATTCTTCGACAGTAACCCCACGTTTAGCGGCTTCTGCGGTATAAGCAGCACGTCTTCTAATATTCAAAGCATCGACGGCTGTTTTGACTGGAGGTGGCGGTGTTTGGGCAAAGCCCATATAGCCATCAATCTTTTCACCAATCACGCCGTTGGCTATGGCTGATTGTAAAATATCATCACCGCCTTGAGCAAAAGAAGGCACGGCTAAGGACAGGCCCATAACAAGAGCCACACGGGCAATAGCTTTGAGCCATTTCATTTTTACGTTGGTCATTGTGGGAATAACTCCGGATTATTTTGAATAAAGTCGCCAGCATCTTTTTGAAGATGAACGACAACCTCCTGCCGGACATTGACATTAAGATTTATCTCAATCGGTTTGTCAGGTGCCTTAACCGAGATGCACCCCCCTACCATCAGCAAGCTGGCGAAAAGAAGGCTCTTCTCTATTACTCCGGTCTTCTGCCTCATATATAATCCTAATAGATAGTTACTAATATAGACTCTTTTTCTTCATTTTTAAGATTAGAAGGCGCCTTCAGTAGCCAGCTCTGACTGATTAAGAACTGAACGAGGATTGTTATAAGAGCGCATCGCGTTCAGTAACCCACGGAAAGGTGCCTTTACTTGGACATTGAAATGAAAAGGTACTTTTTCAATCTCACGTGCCAAATAAGAACGATCGGCTTTCGTCTCGACTTCTCGAACACCGCCAAATTGAATGGAGCTGACAAAATCGCCATCAAGGCTACCATTCAAAAGGACATCTAAGCGTTGATAACGGACACCCTTCAAAACATCGAAAGCTACCTTACCTAACATGCCCTGATGAGCATTAGATACTGGGCCGACATAACTCACAACTCCACCAGGTTTACGGCTAGCCAGACGTCCACCCTCGATTTTGCCACTATTGGCGCTAAATTCGATCGGTAAAATCCCATCAAAACGGCCACTAACAAATATATTTTTTAACTGGAGATTCTCGACCAACGGGGCGCTGTCCATATCAGATACATGGAAAACAACTTTATGGGAGCCTGTATGCCCAAAATCGAGGACAGAACCATCCAATGTCAAATGACCATCAAAGAAAGGCCAATCGCCTTTTTCAACAACAACCACCCTATTGGGTAAGAGCTGATACCGTATCTGCCCGTCTTTGATAGCTAAACCAGCATTGATTTCATCAACGGTTGCCAGCTGATTGGGTGGCGTTTTCAAATTCAAAAGATCAGAAAAAACTACCTTCCCTTTAAAACCTGAAACTGTGCCAAAGGCTGCAGCAAAATCGAGATCGTTAGTAACAAACTGCCCCGTGCTAACGACATTCTTTTTCTTCCAGTCAATTCTACCTTGACCAGATAAGCTCCCCTTTACATCCGCAAAAATACCCAAGGTTAAAGGCGTAATTTGTTCCGGTTGCAGGTTTTTATTAAAAGACACATTGTTGACGTGGAATAAAACATGACCACGGCTATCACCAAAATGATGCTCAATCCTTGTATCCAAAAGATGGATAGTCCGGATATCCAAAGGACGATCTATACCCGCTGTAATATGGACACGATCTTTATTGATCTGCATCAACAAGTCTTGCGACCGCACCGGTAAAAAACGAGGCGATGCTTGATCTGCATCGGCAATATCTACAGCACCATGCAAAACAATATCGGTATTATCGGTCGTTTTCTCGCCGCCCTTATTCTGCCATTCCCAATGCGCAGCACCATTACTAAACAGAAAAGGTGCAAGACTGAAGCGACCTGACATACCAGTCAGGTCACCTTCACCGTCCATCCCGTCAAGATTAGCTGTTAAGTGGTCAATAGACAGGTGGGTATCAGGATCGCCATCATCCCCCTTTTGATTGAATTGTAATCCACTTAACTCCGCATAATGGCGCGCAAGAAAAAAAGAAGACGTCTTCACATGAAGATTGAAAGGCTGGTTGTTAATTACCCCTGCAATCGTTGGATTATCGAGGCGCGCGCCGCCCTCTGTTAAATGACCATTATCGACTCTTAGGAATGACTTTTCGATAGGACAAAGCGGCAAAACGATTTTTTGAGCAGTTACACCTGACATAACCAATTTTTCAGCCCGCAGGTTAAAGCAACTGCGGTTAATGGCAATTTGGTCTTTCTTCCCTTCAATATCGACAGGCAAAATCAAAGATTTAACCTGTCCATTCGCCCCGATAGGCCCTGATATATCAGCTTGAGTTTTCAATAAGAAATGCTGTTTTTCATATAAAAAGCTGACAGGCGCTAAAGTAATAGAGGCTGTATTGTTACGATAAGGCTCAATCTTAGCCTCTCCTTTAACACCATAATCCCCTAACTGCGCCAGATGGATTTCAGCGTTTGGAAAACCGTCTCCTTTTAAAGAAAAATCACCACCAAAATGCCATATTTTCTGCTGTTTTTCTTGCCACTGGGCAAGACCAGAAAATTGTATTTTTTGTCCAGTTGAGCCAGTCAAAACCGCTTTTCTCAAGGTTGCAGTCAAATAGCCTTGTTTATTATCAACAGCAATTTCGGTATCAGCAGAAATATTTCCCGCGAGCTTGGTTAAATTTTGCTGCAACTGTTGGACTAAAGACGATATAGGTGTGTCATCGGGCAAAGTCAGGCTAGAAAAATCTGTTTTTATGCGAGCATTTGCCAAAGAAAACCGCATATTTGCCGAAAGAGGATTGCCCTTTTTAGGATCAGAGAAATAACTAAACGGCAAATCAAAAGAACTGGCAACATGCCAATTACCGCCAGAAACAAAATTTATCTGCTCTTTACCCGAAAAGTCCATCTGTCCTTTTGCTGTTTGAAAATCACCTTTTGCAGTAACTTTCCCATTTACACCCAATAACTGCCATGGTGCATTTCCTGAAGAGGCCACCTCTGGCGTTAATATAGAAACCTGCCCCTGCCAGTTATCCAAAGCTTTGTTTAGAGAAGCATCAACAGAGCCTGTCAGTTTTTCTAACTTTATCTTGCTATTCTGACAGCGAATCGCTTCAGCTGAAGCCGGCCCCTGAAAATAAGGTCTCCCATGCGAGACCGATATTTTCAAAAAGAAATGACCTTTCTCTACTTGGCAAGTATCAGATGAAAAATGTGGAATAGATACGGCCAGATTTCCTTGGAATCCATGGGCAAGGTTACCACTACCATCAGCAGCCATACCAATAACGCCATATTCGGTTTTTAATTTCAGGCGGGCATCTTTCAAATCCACATCCAGAATGGGTAACCCAGAAGCATTACCACTCGTCGCCATATAGCTTTTCAAATAGTTGAGATTCCCAAAATCAACACCCTTTTTATCTAAACGTCCATAAATCCGAAGCTTATCAAAATGGACAGAAGAAATGGCCAAACCATGCCATAAAGGCTTGAGATGGATAACGACATGATCCGCCGCAAGATCAGGGTGTTCAGGATCACCAATCACAAGATGATCAAGCTGCTGAATGGTTGGATCAAGACGAGTTAGACGATAACGTGCCTTGATATGAAGCTGATTTACTTCACGAGTAATCAACCAGCGCCCAAATATCATACGCTGTGACCAGAGAATAAGAAGAACAGCCACAAAAAGGATGATGGCAAACAGCCAGAAATGCTTTTTTGTGAGCCGAAACTGGTTCTGCGTTTTATCCGTCATCCCTGTTTTTCTTTATTAAAATTGGGTCAATATTTATAAAATGAAAGTCGCGATTTCGATGCCATACAAGAATGCTTTAGAAAAAGCCGCTATCTTTATATATTGAAAGTTAAACAGTATTACATCCGGCATCAATCCTTTATATCCATTGAGAATGGATAGAAAAGATATTGGCTATCAAGGTCATCGCGGCCGATTAAGAGAGCGCCTGCTCACAGGCGGAGCTGATGCTTTATTGGATCACGAGGTCATAGAGTATCTTTTAACGCTAGCTATTCCTAGAAAAGATACAAAACCCTTGGCTCGCGCTTTGTTAGCAGAATTTGGCGATATAGAAGCTTTGCTAACAGCCGATCCGGGTATGATTTCCCGTGTCAAAGGCGCAGGCCCGACTGTCGTTTCAGCCTTGAAAATCGCTCAAGTCGCGGCGTTAAGACTCCTCAAAACTAAGATCAAAAAAGCGCCTATTTTATCTGGATGGCAAGCACTGATCGACTATCTTCACGCAGATATGGCTTTTCGATTAACTGAGCGTTGTCGACTACTTCATTTGGACAACCACAATCGCCTTATCCGAGACGAAATTCTAAGCGAAGGCTCGGTTGATCAAGCCCCTGTTTACGTGCGTGAAGTTATCCGAAGGGCGATTGAGCTCTGCTCGGTTGGCCTCATTCTGGTGCACAATCATCCCAGTGGCGATGCAAGCCCCAGTGAAGCCGACATTCAATTAACCCGTTCGATCATCGCCGCGGCACGCCCCTTAAAAATCTATCTTCACGACCATGTCATTATCAGCAGCAGCGGTGCTTGTAGCCTAAAAGGACTTGGCCTTTTGTAATCAAAAGCGCCAAACTCTTGTCAGAAATAGTCGATTGATATTTTTAAAGATTGATAGCCCCTATCGGCTTTGTTAGGTCAAAATGCCATAACCCCCCGCCGGAAAAGACCGGACTATTTGTTAGGAGTCCTAATTATGATCCCCCGTTATTCCCGACCAGAGATGGTAAAAATCTGGGAACCGGAAAGCCGTTTCCGTATTTGGCTCGAAATCGAAGCTCATGCCACCGATGCATTAGCTGAATTAGGCGTTGTCCCGAAAGATGCCGCAAAAGCTATCTGGGAAAAAGGCAGTTTTGAAGTCGAACGCATCGACGAAATCGAAGCTGAAGTTCGCCATGATGTGATTGCCTTTCTGACGAATGTGGCCGAACATGTCGGCGATCCAGCTCGTTTCATGCATCAAGGCATGACCTCTTCTGATGTTCTCGATACCTGTCTTTCTGTGCAGTTAAACCGTGCAGCGCTTATTCTTTTAGACGATATTGATAAACTTCTGGCTGTTTTGAAGCGCCGTGCCTTCGAATATAAAATGACGCCAACGATTGGTCGCAGTCATGGTATCCATGCGGAACCGACGACCTTTGGATTAAAAATAGCGGAAGCCTATGCTGAATTTAAACGGAATCGTGACCGTTTAGAAGCTGCGCGCAAGGATATCGCCACTTGTGCTATTTCAGGTGCCGTTGGTACTTTTGCCAATATCGATCCTCGTGTTGAAGCCCATGTCGCAAAAGAAATGGGTTTAAGTGTCGAACCTGTATCAACGCAGGTTATCCCACGTGATCGCCACGCGATGTTCTTTGCTACTTTGGGCGTTATTGCCTCTTCAATCGAAAGAGTCGCTATCGAAGTCCGGCATCTGCAACGGACAGAGGTTCTGGAAGCTGAAGAATATTTTGCGCCGGGGCAAAAAGGCTCTTCAGCCATGCCGCATAAACGGAATCCGGTATTAACCGAAAATTTAACCGGTCTTTCTCGTCTGGTTCGTGGCTATGTCACTCCAGCCTTAGAAGATGTTGCCTTGTGGCATGAACGCGATATCTCGCATTCATCTGTTGAACGTATGATTGGCCCCGATGCTACCGTTACGTTGGACTTTGCTTTGGCACGCTTGACCAATGTCATGGATAAATTGTTGGTTTATCCTGAACGTATGCAGCGTAATCTCGACCGGATGGGCGGACTTATTCATTCGCAGCGTGTTTTGCTAGCACTGACCCAAGCCGGCATTAGCCGCGAAGTGGCATATCGTCTGGTTCAGCGTAACGCTATGAAGGTCTGGGAATCGGATGGCACTATCTCATTGCTTGAACTGCTAAAGGCAGATCCAGAGGTCACGTTAAGCGATGAAAAGCTAGAAGCCCTGTTTGATCTTGGTTACCACCTCAAACATGTCGACACCATCTTTGAGCGAGTTTTTAAAGACTAAAATTGGCTGGATACCAAGAAAAAAGGCTGTCTAAAAGACAGCCTTTTTTTGTTCTTGCTGGAAATGGTTTTCTTAGAAAACCTTCCAAAAGACGAAATTCCCCAAAGAACTATTCGCCTGTTAAAATTGTTTTCAACTTGGAAAAGAAACCCGATGATTTCGGACATTCTTCGCCGGTCTCGGTCTCTCGGAATTGCTCTAACAATTCGCGTTGCTTTGCCGTCAGACGGGTCGGAGTTTCGACGTCGATCTGAATAATCAAATCACCACGGCCACGGCCATTTAAGACCGGCATACCTGCACCACGCCGTTTTAGCTGTTTACCAGATTGGATACCAGCAGGGATAGAAATCTCATATTGCTCACCATCGAGGCTTGGAACATGGATGCTTCCACCCAAGGCAGCCTTGGTAAAGGAAATCGGCACATGAGCAAACAGGTTGTAACTTTCGCGTTGGAAAACCTGATGCGGCGTTACATGGATGAAAATATACAGATCGCCTGCTGGGCCACCATGTAAACCAGCCTCGCCTTCACCTGACAAACGGATGCGCGTGCCATCATCGACACCTGCCGGAATATTGACAGAAAGGGTCTTATGCTTTTCACAGCGCCCTTCCCCATGACATTCGGGGCATGGATCACTGATAACTTCGCCTTTACCCTGACAAACCGGACAGCTCTGCTCAACAACAAAGAAACCTTGCTGCACCCGAATCCGGCCTGAACCATGGCAAGTGTCACAGGTTTTACGTCCAGAACCTGCCTTAGCGCCAGACCCATGACAAGCATCACAGACAGAGGCAACATCAATTTCAATATCGACTGTCTTGCCCTTAAAGGCTTCTTCTAAATTGATCTTGAGGTCATAGCGCAGATCGGCACCGCGCTGAACAGAAGAGCGCGCTTGACCGCGACCTCCCATAAATTCGCCAAAAACGGATTCAAAGATATCGGAAAAACCGCCGAAATCTTGAGCTCCGCCGCCAAAGCCACCAAAACCGCCGCCTTGAAAGGCATCTTTGCCATAACGGTCATAGGCCGCTCTTTTTTGGGGATCTTTCAAACAATCATAGGCTTCGGAAATCGCTTTAAAGCGTTCTTCCGCGTCACTATCACCCGGATTTTTATCGGGATGATAGCGCATAGCCAAACGACGATAAGAGGTTTTTATGGTTTTATCGTCGGCAGTGCGCTCGACTTCTAACAAACTATAATAATCTAACTCAGACACAAGGCTCCCCCACTTTCACAACCTTACCACCACCGATCACAGCTTATGCTTTAAAACCGATGGTGGCATTGTCGTGACAAGCCCTTATTTAGGCTGATCTTCGGGTCGCAATAACCAGATTATTTCTTATCTTGGTCATCTATTTCCTGAAATTCGGCATCAACAACATTATCACCCTCAGCTTTTTCGGTTTCAGCCGTGTCGTGACGTTCGTTATTTGCCTGATCCTGCTCATAAAGAGCCTGACCTAATTTCATAGCAACTTGGCCTAAAGCTTGGGTTTTTTCGTTGATCTGGGCAACGTCTTCACCTTCCAAAGCCGTCTTCACTGCAGCAACAGCGGCCTCGACTTCAGTTTTCAGAGCCGCATCAACCTTGTCACCCAATTCCGTCAACTGGCGTTCGGTCGTATGAACGAGGCTATCACCATTATTTTTGGCTTCTGCCAGTTCACGACGATGCTTGTCATCAGCAGCAAATTTTTCTGCGTCTTTGACCATCTTATCGATGTCGCCTTCAGATAAGCCACCGGATGCCTGAATGCGGATCTGCTGTTCTTTACCGGTACCTTTGTCTTTAGCAGACACATTAACGATACCGTTAGCGTCAATATCGAAGGTTACTTCGATCTGCGGAACACCACGTGGCGCAGGCGGAATACCGACAAGATCAAACTGACCTAACAGCTTGTTGTCGGCTGCCATTTCACGTTCACCTTGGAAAACGCGAATTGTCACAGCATTCTGGTTATCTTCAGCCGTTGAATAGACCTGCGACTTTTTCGTTGGAATCGTCGTATTACGGTCAATCATACGGGTGAACACACCACCCAAGGTTTCAATACCAAGGGAGAGCGGCGTCACGTCAAGCAACAGAACGTCTTTGACATCACCCTGAAGCACACCGGCTTGAATGGCAGCACCCATGGCAACCACTTCGTCTGGGTTCACACCAGTATGCGGTTCTTTACCAAAGAATTCTTTAACAACCTGACGAACCTTCGGCATACGAGTCATACCACCGACCATGACGACATCGTCAATGTCAGAGGCTTTGACACCCGCATCAGCCAGAGCTTTTTTCACGGGTTCCAAAGTACGATCAATCAGATCAGCAACCAAGCGTTCCAGTTCAGCGCGAGAAATGGTTTTGACCAAATGCTTCGGGCCCGTGGCATCTGCGGTGATAAAGGGCAGATTGACTTCAGTCGTCTGAGCAGAAGACAGTTCGATTTTGGCTTTTTCAGCGGCTTCTTTCAAACGCTGAAGAGCCAGACGATCTTTGGTCAGATCGATGCCTTCGGCTTTTTTGAATTCTTCAGCAAGATAGCTAACGATTTTGGTGTCGAAATCTTCACCACCGAGGAAGGTATCACCATTGGTGGCCTTCACTTCAAAAACGCCATCGCCGATTTCCAGAATGGAGATATCAAAGGTACCACCACCCAAGTCATAAACAGCAATCGTCTTACCATCATTCTTGTCGAGACCATAAGCCAAAGCAGCGGCTGTCGGTTCGTTGATGATACGAAGCACTTCAAGACCAGCGATCTTACCAGCATCTTTCGTTGCCTGACGCTGAGCATCGTTGAAGTAAGCTGGAACCGTAATAACAGCCTGATCAACGGTTTCACCGAGATAAGACTCTGCGGTTTCTTTCATTTTCTGAAGAATGAAAGCCGAAATCTGGGAAGGTGAATAATCCTGACCACCCGCTTTAACCCAAGCGTCACCATTGCTACCACGAACAATATGATAAGGGACTAATTCAGTATCGCGCTTGGTTACTGGATCATCAAAACGGCGACCGATCAAACGTTTAACAGCGAAAATCGTGTTTTCAGAATTGGTAACAGCCTGACGTTTTGCGGGCTGACCAATCAAGCGTTCATCGTCTTTGGTGAAAGCAACAATAGACGGCGTCGTGCGTGCACCTTCTGCATTTTCGATAACTTTAGGCTGACCACCTTCCATAACAGCAACGCAGCTGTTGGTCGTACCTAAGTCAATACCTATAACTTTACCCATGTCCTACCTTCCTTCCCCAGGAATGACAAAATTTACTCTTCTAAAAATAAAAGCTTGCCCTTGGAACAAGTCTACATTGGGCGATATAAGAACGCTTTTTACAAGCGCAAGCCACTCACCCAAGACAGCTTCTTATTATTTTGATTTTTAAGGCTATTTTATCGCCTCAAGCGGCGTATATTGGTTTTTCAGATCCTAATATTCAATAAAAATAATCGAATTCTATTCAAGTCAGCTATGTTTCCAGTCGAGGCAAGGCCAACCTTCTTTTTTGGCCAAGATTTCAAGA
>NZ_JAIWON010000004.1 GCF_020216885.1 Zymomonas sp.
CGGCGGCAAGGATTAATCGCAAAGGGTAAATCAACCCAACGGAATACCGGCGCATCAGAGACATGATCGCTATAAAAACGGATATGGCAATCGGTGCGTTTTAAATCGACTGATGTCATCCATGCCAAAATCATTCGCAATTTTGCAGGGCCATAGTTATTTTCTCCCTCAATGCGGGCAATCAAATGGCCATCATGACGAATACTACTATTGGTTGCAATAACATCATCAAAACCTAATTTTCTGGCAATCAAACCCGCATAAAGGCGATAAGATGCTGTAGCCATAACGAGCCGTCTTCCAGCTTGGTGATCGGCTTTTATCGCCGCAACAGCCCCGGGACGGATATTATCACGGATCGTTTTCTCAGCGAAACTCTCGGCCAAAGGCATGATATCATTGGGATCAACATGTATTCCCAAAAGCAAAGCATGGGATATCTCTTTCAAGCGCCCCCGTGAAATCAGGCGCATGATATAGGAAAGCATTGCCAAGGCGACCAAGGGAAGAAAAAGCAAGCGCCACCTTTGCCGACGACAAGCCACATAAATTAAAAAGGGTGTCCATGTCGGCCGATAAGTAATCGTGCGATCCATATCATAAATAGCAAGTTCTATCGTCATAGCTCCCTTGGGGTAGGTAATGGGGTATCTCAAACTAAAACAAGATAATTACATAAAAATATACGGTCTATTTTTTACAAATACCTTACCCTAACTGAGAATATCCGGCCTTGGATGGTATATCCGATTCAGGTTTTAAAAATTTTTCATTTTCTACGAAAAAACATTCTGTCTTCGCCGCAGTATCACAGAACAGCATTTGCCATTTTTATCAGGAATGATCTAGATCTATATCTCTAGAAATTCCTGTTTCTGTCGATAAATCGCCGTTTTCTTATTTATCGGCCTTCATTCACAAATAAAAAGGATTGGACGAAATGGCGGATATAATCAATGCTTGCGAAGAGAAAATTTTAAAAATAGCCGCTAATTTTTCTATGCTGGATTATCTCACGGAATGGGCAAATATTAACAGCGGCTCTTATAACCAAACGGGACTTGCCGTTATGGCCAAAAAGCTGAAACAGGCTTTTTCAATCCTTCCGGCTAAAATAGAGGAAGTAACACATCCCTCCCAAGCCGCTATTTCTGCCGAAGGCGTTCCGCTTCCTCCCACAACAGCCACACATTTACATTTAACGATTCGTCCAGAAGCGCCCTTACAACTCCTTTTTACAGGCCATTTCGATACTGTTTTTGGCAAAGATCACCCTTTCAACAAAGTAACCCGCTTGGATGAAGAAACAATTGGCGGTCCCGGCGTCGCCGATATGAAAGGCGGCTTGGCTGTAATGCTGGCGGCACTCCAAGCCTTTGAAAATCATCCCGACAAAGACAAATTGGGCTATGAAATCGTTTTAAACAGCGATGAAGAAATAGGCTCGTCTTCCTCTTCTTCACTACTGACCCAATCTGCCAAGGGAAAAATCGCCGCGTTTACCTACGAACCGTCAACCCTACCAGATGGGACCTTTGCCAGTGCCCGACCGGGAAGTGGTAATTTTTCTATTGTTATAACCGGTCTTGCTGCCCATGCTGGACGAAATATAGACCAAGGGCGCAATGCTATTGTGGCAGCCGCCGATATGGCACTTCGTCTCAAATCAGCCAGTAAAAAGGGATTAACAGTTAATCCTGCCAAGATTGATGGCGGCGGGCCCAATAATATTGTTCCTGACAATGCGGTGTTACGGGTTAATATCCGGCCTTCGACGCCTGAAAAAATGCAATTAGCTGAAAATCTTCTAAAAAAAACAATTGCAGATATTGCTCAAGACCATAGTGTAACAGTCAAAATTTATGGCCATTTCGGTCGCCCCCCTAAAGCGATTAGCGAAAAAGGCAAAAATCTGATGGCGCTGGTTGAATCCAGCTGTCGAGATCTCGGATTAACGGCTCGCTGGCAAGAAACGGGGGGCGTTTGCGATGGCAATAATATTTCGGCAATGGATGTGCCCGTCATTGACACAATGGGGGTTCGAGGAGGCAATATCCATTCCCAAAAGGAGTTCATGATTATCAAAAGTCTTGAAGAACGGGCGCAGCTTTCTGCTCTCATTCTGATAAGACTTTTAAATATGGGGGGAATATGAGTTACAAAATTCGTCCGGCACGTGCCGGTGATGAACAATCGCTTTATGCTTTGGCACAGCTAACAGGAGGTGGCTTTACAAATTTACCTCCTGACCTCAAGGCTTTAGAAGCAAAGATTGTTAGAAGTAACGAGGCTTTTTCTGAAACGGAAGATGCCGTCCGCGATCATGTCTATGTCTTGGTGCTCGAACATAGCGACAGTGGTCAAATCGTCGGGACAGCCCAGATTTTTGCTAAAGTTGGGGTCAAACAACCGTTTTACAGCTATCGCCTCAGCCAGCTCACCAAGACCTCTCCAGAATTAGACCAACGCATTACGACACAGATGCTGACGCTAACAACTGATCTAGAAGGCTGCTCCGAAGTCGGCGGTTTATTTTTACATCCTGATCACCGTACCGGTGGCCTTGGTCTATTGCTGGCACGATCACGCTATCTTTTTATCAAATTACATCGCGCCCGATTTGCAAATCGTTTTCTAGCTGAATTACGCGGCGTTATTGATGAAAATGGCAAATCTCCTTTTTGGGACGGACTAGGTAACAAATTTTTCGGAATGTCTTTTAAGAAAGCTGACTATCTCAATTCTATCAAAGGTAACCATTTTATTTCGGATTTAATGCCTGACTATCCGATCTATACCGCCTTGTTACCAGAATCTGCACGCGAAGTTATTGGTCATCCCCACACAAGTGGCAGGCCAGCAATGCGGATGCTTCAAAAAGAAGGCTTCTCTTCAAATGGCTATGTCGATATTTTTGACGGTGGGCCCACAATGGTAGCTGAAACCGATCACATTATTTCTGTCGCCCATGCAAGAGAAGCCACGCTAGAAGATGCGGCGCTTAATGATGGTGAAGGACAACTATCCGTCGTTGCAACAGGCCGCTTAAAAGATTTTCGTGCCAGCTATGCTTTTCTTAGCGAAGAGAAAAAAGATAGCGCACAGATAAGACTTAACAAGGAAGCCATCAATAATTTACAGCTTACATCCGGCGATAATTTCGTTCATATCCCTCGCTGAATAATCCGACAAATCACGAAAAATAGGATATAGGCTTCCCTTTATGTATCATTTCCCTAAACGGAATATTGAGTATTATGGCGCAAATTGAATTTACCCATATCGATAATGAATCTTTTATCAGTGATGTAAAATCGCTGGCTAAAAAAGTAGAAAGCAGCAATGAATATCCCGATTTCGTCGTCGGGGTCGGACGGGGCGGTTTGGTTCCGGCTGTTTACTTGTCCCACTGCCTAAATGTCCCAATGCTCTCGGTTGATCACTCATCTAAAGTCTTTGATTTCGCTGATGAGTTGCTCTTAAAACTGGCTCAATTAACCATTGCAGGACGTAAGCTGCTTTTTGTTGATGACATCAATGATTCCGGCGGTACCATCGCCTATTTGCGCCAAATGATGGACAAAAATGGTGCCGTCACTCAACATGTCCGTTTTGCGGTTTTATTAGATAATATCCGCTCAAAAGCGCGAGTTGACATCACCGCGCGCAGCATCGATCGCGATGTCGATAAAAGCTGGCTGATCTTTCCTTGGGAAGCTATGGGTAGTCAGGATACAATTAACGAAGAAGCCAATTCTATTCCAGAACGGCTGGCCTAATAGGCTGGGGGCAATAAATATCCACAAGATTATGTGATCTTTATTGCCCCCTTTAAAAATAATAATAATCTTTTTAAACAGTCCGTTTTTTAGGCAATCTGATTATGTAGGTCGAAAAAACTATCTTAACTTACAAAACCCCTTCCCTGACCTGTTCTTCATAGCGAATAAAGGCTGCTTCCAATTTCCACTGCAAGGCAGCTTTGTCATTCTTTGCCAAGAAATCAGCACATTTTCCTTGGGGCATAGCTGTAAACGCTATACCACTACAGACAGGCTTCATGCTCTCCCCCGTATTTTTCTGCCATAGGCTATCCCCTGCCAAGAACGCATATTCCAAACTGTCACGAGAGAGCTTTTTTAAATCACTATAAGATACATGTTGCTCTTCTATTGCTCGCATATATTCCGTGGTCAGATCATTACGAGACACACCGGCATCATCCGTCGAAATAACGACAGGCACATTATACTGACGATAAAGAGCAAAAGGATGCTGATTACCCTTGATATTCAAGATAGCATCATTGCTGGATAAATTGATTTCAACTGGCACAGGGCGTTCAGCCATATGATGCAAAATTTCGACTGGATTCATTTCTGATCCGATATCAATTCCGTGACCAATCCGGTCAGCACCTGCAACAAAAACAGCTTTCCGGATATGATCCCTCAAACCGGCAGCAGGGACAAGTGGCAGTGCCAGCTCACCTGCATGGAGTGTGATTTTTACATCAGGATATAACCGCCTTAAAAAACGGAAAAACTGCATATGCAGGTCATAATCTTGCATAGAAACTGCACCGTCCTCTGGTGCGACAATATTCACGCCGACCCATCTTGGATCACTATGTGCCAAGGCAAAACCCAACGCTAATTGTGCAAAAACCATTTCGGGCGGCATCGCCCGTACAGCAAAAACCATATAACGCATTGTAACCGAACAGGCTGGGTCAGGTTGACGGCCATCACATTGTAATATCTGACGAGATTGCGCTTCCGCTTCCGAGGTTTCAGCCTTTGCCGCCGCCACTGCCGCCGGAAGGCGATCTTTCACGACTTTCCATAAGTCCTCCGATGAGATTTTGCCTTTTGCATCTTGCAAAACACTCCGCGCAAAAGTCGACACCACCTTCGGATTCTGCATCGTTTCAATATAGAGCAGGTTATTCGCCGCTGCATCACGGCGGCTATAGGCAATCATTCGGCCAAAATTATTATCCAAGGCTGCCGCAAAATGAAAAAAACTAGAGAAAAAATGATCGTGACCAGAATGCTCTCCAGCGGTAACATCAAAATGATAATTCCTCATTGAGAAAACATCTATTAACCGGTTCCATAGAACTGGATCTTGGCGCTCCAGATTTTTCGCTGGCTTTTTATTCACCGCATCTTCACAAATGGACGGAATTATAGATAGTTTTATAGTATCAATGCATAAATTTTGATCGCCAGCCCATTGAAGCATCGTTTCTGCATCAATGGCGCCAGCCAGATGGTGATGAAGATCGCCGCCTTTAGGAAAAGCAGACACAAGCATATGCAAACGAGGCATATCACCTTTGGCTTCTTCTATTTTGGTGGCTGCTACGCTTTCATCGCTAGAATTACTCGATGTTTGGGGAACAAAAGCATAACTTTGCGATACAGGGAACAAAGAAAAAATGAGAGAAAGAATGGTTGTCTTTGTTTTTAAAGGGAATAGTGATATTTTTAAAAAATTCTGAAAAAACAACCTGCCAGTTCCTTTTCGTCACCAAATTGCATAAAGATTTTCTACAGAAATCCATCAATTTCCGATACATCATTTATCTTATAAGAACGTATCATTTTTATTAAAAAGATGCGCGTGAAATAAAAATATGAACAAAAAACCAGTATTTTATGATTCATCAGGGAAAAGAAGAAGGCGTTTTGCTCTCGCAATCGTTGCTTTTTTTGCCTTGCTCTTTTTAGCGATAGCAACTCTTTTTGCGACAGTTGCGATTCCATCCATCGGGCAAAATTTACCTTTTTCTATTGGCCGCGCGCCCATAAAAGCACAGCCTAACGGGATTACATCCCACACGCGCATCAATTTTCATCGGGCTTTATCTCGTATTGGCTTAGTAAAAACACCTCCTAAGCCTCTAAAGGATACTTTGAGCATGGCCTTCTATACGCCGTGGGATGATGCCAGCATTGCATCGCTATCGCGGCATATCAATGATATCGACTGGCTATCGCCAGGCTGGCTATCCGTTACAGGTAGAGATCATCACTGGACAGAATTTCCTGACCCTCAAGGTCATGCGATTATCAATAATGCCAAGCAAAAACCTAAAATTTTGCCTATGGTACAAAATGTTAGTAATGGGGAATGGGATGGCAAAAATGCAGCGATTTTAATGCGAGACCCAGCTGCACGACTACAATTTCTTAATAATATTGAAAAATTTTTAGTTAAGAATCAGGCTGACGGCGCTGTTTTTGACTTTGAATCTCTGAACAAGCAAACACTGCCTTTTTATCTACAACTTCTCAAAGAAACCCACGATTGTTTTTCTGCACATCATTGGATTTTGACCGTTGCCGTGCCTGTTGCCGATGAGGCATGGGATTTATCAGCCATTGCTAATGTAAGCGATAAACTCATTTTAATGGCTTACGACGAACATTATCCAGAAGGTGAACCGGGCGCAATTGCCTCAAATGACTGGTTTCTTGATGTTGTAGAACAAGCCACTCAAAATCTACCACCAGAAAAAGTGATCGTTGCCTTAGGCTCATATGCCTATAATTGGAAAAAAGGTAGCGATACCGATGCTATATCTATCGAACAGGCATGGCTTACCGCGCATGAATCAGGGACAATTCCAGCCTTTGATAAAGAGACTGGGAATACGCATTTTTCTTATAGTGAAGCCGGTATTTTACATGATGTGTGGATGCTAGATGCTGTCAGTTTTTATAACCAGACTAAAATGTCGCACCATCTGGGACTCAACGCTCTAGCCTTATGGCGCCTTGGTTCAGAAGATCCGTCACTGTGGAATATTTTTGGGAAAGGTCATTTAATCCATAATGGTACTAATGACACAGCAATAGTTGCTGATCCCATCAAGGCATTAAGTCATATTCCAGCAGGTACTGAAGTTGATATCGAAGGCACCGGAGAAGTTCTAAGAGTTGCCAGTCGTCCGGTTGCAGGTGAGCGCCAAATTGACCTCGACAAAGAAGGCCTAATTACGGATGAAAGATTCTCCTCTATCCCCCTTCCCTATGCCATTGAACGGGCGGGTTATCGTCCGGGCATGATTGCCTTAACTTTTGATGACGGCCCTGATCCGAAATGGACACCTAAAATTCTCGATATTTTGAAAAAGGAACATGCACCAGCAACCTTCTTCATTATCGGTGAAAATGCGCTCACCAATCGCAACTTATTATTACGAGAAATAAAAGAGGGCCATGAAGTAGGTAATCACACCTATACCCATCCTAATTTGGGCATGGCCAGCGCCAATAGTACAATTATTGAGGTTAATGCTACTCAGCGCCTTTTCCAAGCTTTTACAGGACATTCATTGCGCCTTTTTCGTGCGCCTTTTTTCGGAGATGCTGAGCCAACAACAGCCGACGAGATTGATCCTGTCTATGCGGCGCAAAAATTGGGCTATCTTTCTGTTGGATTACATGTTGATCCCAATGACTGGCAACGGCCAAAAAAGGATGAGATCATTGAGAGAGTTATGGAGCAGGTTAAACAGGCAACTAGCCAGCATAGCGCTCAGATCGTCCTTTTACATGATTCCGGTGGTGATCGCACACAAACCATAGCAGCTCTACCCGATATCATTCATCAATTACGGGCAAATGGCTATCAACTGGTTTTAGTTTCAGATCTTATCAATCTCAAACGTGACGAGGCGATGCCACCCTTGAGTCCGGTTGAACGCGTTTCAGCAAGATGGAATTTTGCTCTTTTTTCTTGCCTTGGTGCCTCCGTTATTGCGCTTCGGTGGATATTCGCGATTGCAATCACCTTAGGTATTTTGCGTGCTTTATTTCTTTCCGCTTTTTCGATCATCCAAGCAAGAAAAGAAAATCGGCTAATTTTCCCACCTATCGATCCAGAGCGCACTATCAGTGTGCTCATCCCCGCCTTTAATGAAGAAGCTGTTATTGAAGCCTCTATCCGGCGTGTCCTAGCCAGCGCTGAGGTTAATAATATCGAGGTAATTGTTATTGATGATGGCTCTACCGATAACAGTTCTCAAATTGTTGAAAGCCAATTTTCTGACGATCCTCGCGTTCAGCTTATCCGACTTTCCAATGGCGGAAAAGCGCGCGCGTTAAACCACGGCGTTCAAAAAGCAAAAGGTGAAATTATTATAGCTCTTGATGCAGATACGCATTTTGAACCACGGACAATTGCCCGTCTAACGCGATGGTTCTCTGATCCAAAATTAGGAGCAGTTGCTGGTAATGCCAAAGTTGGCAATCGGATTAATCTGATCACACGTTGGCAAGCGCTAGAATATATTACAGCTCAAAATCTTGAGAGACGAGCAACGGTTCTTTTGAATGCTATGACGGTTGTGCCCGGTGCCGTGGGTGCTTGGCGGGCAGAAACGCTGCGTCAGGTTGGAGGTTTCCCTGATCAGACTTTGGCTGAAGATCAAGATTTAACCATTATTATCCAAGAACATGATTGGGCAGTACGTTATGATCCCTATGCGGTTGCTTGGACAGAGGCACCAGAAACCATTCAAGCTCTCGCGCGTCAACGTTTCCGCTGGGCTTATGGAACATTGCAATGTCTTTGGAAACACTGGTCGATTATCAAGAATCGCCGCCCGAAAGGATTGGCTTATATAGGGCTGCCACAATCTCTAATCTTCCAAATCGGGTTTGCAACTATATCGCCTATTATCGACCTTGCTTTGGTTATCAGCATTATGGCTACGGTTTTTGCAGTCTATCAACATGGCTGGGTACAACAAGGGGACGATCTCCAAAAAATGGCGGCTTATTGGAGCGTTTTTACACTTATCGATTTAATGTCTGGAGTCGTCGCTTTTGCCTTGGAGCGGAAAGAGAAATGGTCTCTATTATGGCTCTTGATTCCACAACGGATCGGTTATCGTCAGATAATGTATTATGTTGTCATTAAAGCCTTAACACAAGCTATCCGAGGCCCCAAGGTCGGATGGGACAAATTGGAAAGATCAGGTCATGTCCAGACAGAAAGTAATAAATAAATTACTAATATAAATTATATAAAATTTACTGATTTTTTATCTCTTATATGGATTTCAATATGGCAAGCCGGCCTCAATATACTTTTAGATTTATTTTTTTTGCGGGCATTATAGGCTTAGGGCTATGGACAATCCGTCATTTTTGGCCGGCTCTGATCTGGAGTATTGTTATTGCCATTGCATTTTGGCCGCTATGGCTCAAACTTAAAGAGTCCATGGGGTCAAAACACGAAAAAATGCTGGCACCAGCTTTGGCAACCCTTGCAATTGGTGTCACACTTATTTTGCCGCTATTATTTTTTGCCTTTGAAATCATGAATGATTTTCAGGCTGCTGTTCATTTTTTCCAAGATTTAAAAAATCAGGACACAGCGCCCCCAGACTGGCTTGGCAGGATACCTTTTTTTGGTGGGAATCTTGTTAATAAATGGCACCAGTTTTTTGCACCTTCTTCTGATGGCAGCCAGATATCGCTGCATCAGCTATTAAATGGGAATGTAATTAATCATAGCCGTGCTTTCGGCATGAATGTGGCAAGGCGTATTACCACTTTCTTTTTTACACTAATGAGCCTCTTTTTTCTTTTTCGTTCGGGTTCTGAATTACAAAAAATGTTCTTGAATGTTAGCCGTCGTTTAATGGGGCCCGATATGGAGCGTTTTGCCCATCAAGTTGTTCTATCTGTTCGTGGCACATTAGACGGGCTGGTGTTGGTTGGACTAGGCGAAGGCGTCCTGCTAGGCATTATCTATGTTTTTACCGGTACACCTCACGCCGTTATGTTTGGAGGAATGACAGCCATTGCAGCCATTATTCCTTTTTGTGCACCAGTTATGTTTTGTATTGTTGCAGCTATTTTGGCTTCACAAGGCCATATAGGGGCAGCGATTACAGTTGTTGCGTTAGGAATGTTAATCCTGATGATTGCCGATCATGTGGTACGCCCAATTCTTATTGGCGGCGCAACACGATTACCCT
>NZ_JAIWON010000005.1 GCF_020216885.1 Zymomonas sp.
TTTTATGGGTTCTAATCGGAATCCTTGGTGGCATAGAAACTTTTGGATTATTGGGCTTATTCCTAGGCCCTGCACTGATGGCTGTCCTGATTATGATATGGCGCGATATTGCAGACCCGCCCCATTTAAATGAAGACTAAAGAGCCGCGGATATATTCTCTCTAAAATATAAAAAAGCCCACTTCATTAGAAGTGAGCTTTTTTATTGCAGAATTATCTTATTAAAAAGCGCTACTAACCGATTTCTGTCCAAGCAGAAAGCAAATCAGCCACCGCTTTTTGAGCATCTTTCAGAGGCGTAGGGTCTAAAGTCTTAATCGTCTGTCCAAGATTATGTCTTATATAGGCATAACTCCGAAAGAGACTTCTTGCGACCTCGCCTCCTTTCTCAAAATCCAGAGAACTTTCAAGGTTGCCAATCAGACGAAAAATCTTTGCCTGTGCTTGATAGCGTTTTTCTCGATCGCCATGTTCCAAGGCCGATTTATAAACATTAAATTCACGGATCAATTCTTCATACAGCAATGTAATCAACCCATGAGGCGATGCATTCATTACCTTTGAATCAATATCTACATCCCGATATCGGGCTGCAGCCCGTGAAAAAGGTGAATAACTCATCTTCTACGGTTTATAACCTCCCAAGCCCTTGATGTTTCCACTAGCTACTAGAACTGTCTTTCGTCCACAGAGAAATCTGCTGTTTCAGGAAACTCAAGGTCGATTTATAGCCAGAAACCGCCGTATTCATAGCTGTAAATTGTGTCGTTAATCTAGTCCGATATGTACTCATTTTGGAAGTAAGATCGGTTTCCTTCTGAGTAATAGCGGAAGCTACCTTCGTATAAGTATTTTTACTGGCTGTTAGAGCCCCACCAGAAGAGGTCATTTGAGTATAAAGCTGATTAATAGCACCTCCGACCCCAGCATCAATTGAAATCGTCGAATCAGTAACACTCGTACCACTAATTTTTAAGACCAAACCTGCTGCAGTGGAATCAGAAGAAGCAATCAAGCTTTTCCCAGATACTAGCATGTCCTTACCATTCAACTTGGCGCCGGTAATATTACCAGATTCATCATAAGTCACATCGGACAGTTTATAGGTACCCGGTGTAACTTTACCAATACTGCTGGTAATAGAAACCGCTGAATTACTTGTACTTTGGGTCGGATTGAATAGGGCTTCAACAGAATCGGGATCATTTGCCAAGGCGGTATCCAATTGCGTTGTATCAGCCGTCAACGTTCCATCACGATTGATAGAAACACCAATCTCGCCTAAAGTTGAATAGCTGCCATTCGAGGATAGCTTCTGGTTAATCATACTGTTTAGAGAACTTTTAAGGGTACGTACCCCAGCATCATTAGCCAACGCACCAGCACTGCTTGATGATGTCCCAATCGCGGTATTAGTGCTGATATCGGAATAAAGCTCGTTATAAGCATCAACAAAATTAAGAACCGCCTGCCGAACATTACTCGTCTGACGCGTCGATCCCAGAGTCACGGCCTGTGACGAAGCTGATTTCAAATTGATACTAACACCTGAAATCAAATCATCAAATGTATTAGAACTACGAGTAACTTCAACATTATTATAAGAAAGCTTGGCATCCTGCGCTGCAACATTGACAGTCATGCTACCGCTATTGGCGCTTTTATCATAGTTGATATCAGAAGCACCGCCGGAACCGGACACGCTAAAACCATAGGCATCACCGGTCATACCGGTAATCATCAACTGCTGCTGGCCAGACGACTGTGTTAAAACTGTAGCCGTAAAACCAGCCTGCTTTTTATTGATAGCCTTGGCAACGTCTGAAAGCGATGAACCGGCGTCAATTGAAACCGTTGCACTACCATAGCTATTCGTAAAAGTGAGCGTACCAGCATCAAAGGTCTTACTGCTATCATAAGCTGTTGTGCTAATACTTTGTGCCTGTGCTAACTGCTCAACTTTAATAGATCCAGAAAGGTTGCTTAATCTCGATCCGCTTTCAGCAGTTGCGGTCAAAACAGAGGTATCAGAAACGCTAGGCTGCGTTAAAAGAGACCCTCCACTTACCAAAGAAGATAAAGAAGTGTTTAAAGCACTAAGATCAGAAGTAATAGTGCCTAAAGCTGATATCCGATTGGAGTTGGTTGTGCTTTGCGTATTCAATTGTTGTTGGATTGGATCTTGAGACGCAGCGACAAGCTCATCGACTAAATTTGTAGTATCAAGACCTGACCCAGCACCCAAAGTTGTCAAGATAGAAGACAATGTAGACGTAGAAGACGAAGACGTTGTTGCCGCCGTGGTCGCTGCCGTCGATGAGGATGTAGATGTTACGCCAGAAGTTGAGCTTGTCATAAAACAATCCTTTCACCCTTCATAACGACAGAAGAGGCCTAAAGTTAAATATTACCAACCAATCATAATCTTTGGTCTGTTTGGTTCTTTGTTTTTTAAGTCTATTTTTTTGCCTGATGGCCATTTTCATCGAAACGGACTTCCTCTGGAACATCAATAGCAGGCAGCGTTAGACCTTGCTCTCCAGCATTCAAGCGAAAGATAAAAGCTAAAATAGATGCAACAGCTTTGTATAACTCTTCCCGTATCAACTCACCAGAATTGGACGTAAAATAGATAGCTCTCGCCAAAAGCGGATAATGCAAAACAGGAACATCGCTTTCATCTGCCATTTCCCGTAAAGCTAGTGCCAACTCATCTATGCCTTTTGCTGTCACAATAGGCGCAATATCTTCTCCAGCCTTATACTTTAAGGCCACAGCAAAATGAGTTGGATTCGTAATAACAACGGTAGAATCTTGCACAGCCTTACGATTAGAAGCTCGAAACACAGCAATTTGTCTTTGCCTAACTGCTGCTTTTATTTCAGGAGAGCCTTCTGTCTGCTTGTGTTCATCTTTAATTTCTTGTTTACTCATACGGAGGCGTCGATTGCGTCGAAAAATCTGAATAGGCACATCAATCGCAGCGACCACGGCCAAAGCTACTGACATCACCAATACCAATATCAAAAATATATGCCCAATTTCGTTTATCGCTGCTTTTAAGTCGTGACGGCCCAATTGCATAATGACAGGCAGGCGTTGCCATAAAATCCAAAGTCCGAGACTTCCTATTAGAAGAACTTTTACAATCGACTTGCCGAGCTCAAAAAGCCCTTGCATGCCAAAAACACGAGAAAAGCCGGCAATAGGATTCAGTCTTTCAGGTTTAAAATTCAAGGCTTCCCATCTAAAGCCTAAGGACCCCAACACTGCTGGCGCTGCAATTGCAGCAAAAGCCATCAGGACAAACAGCATCGAGAAAGGCAGAATAATACAAGTAATCAGACGTATAAAGACTGAGAAAGGATCAAATCTACTAAAAGCATTAAAATCGAAAGAGAGCCCCATTTTTAACATGATGCCTAAGTCATAAACCATCCTATGGCTAATCATTAAAAACCATGCCAAAGAAGCTAACATTGCAAAGGCAATCCCCAATTCCTTGGATTGGAGGACATCCCCTTTTTCAGCAACCTCTCTTAAACGTTTTTGAGTAGGGGCCTCGGTTTTTTGGTCTTGATCGACGTCACTATCCGCCATGCCCCGCTCCCGTTTTTGCTAGCTTATCGGCCATATCAAGACCAGAGCGAATAGCATCAATAACACCTTCACTAATCGCCGGGACAGAAATAGCGATTAATAAAATACCAATGATAAGCGCCATCGGCATGCCTACTGCAAAAAGATTAAGGGCTGGAGCTGTTCTCGACAGAAAACCCATCATGACTTGAATAAGAATAATTGAAAAGGTCACGGGCAAAGCAATCAACATGCCTATCGAAAAAAGCTGTCCTGCAAATTGGGTTAGCTTTAAGAAAAGCTGATTATTCAGCCCAGGTCCGCCAACAGGCATTGTCTGATAACTTTCGACAATAATACGAATCAAAAGTAGATGGCCATCGGCAGCCAGAAAAAAGAAAGCTCCTAAAATAGTGAAAATTTGGGTTAAAACGTTAGAATTGCTACCGTTGACAGGATCGATCATAGAAGCGAATCCTAGCCCCATAGCATTACCAATTAACTCACTGGTGCAATATCCGGCGGCATAACCAATCTGAACAGCGAAGCCGATAGCAATACCTGTGATTATTTCTCCTACCACCAGAAATAATCCTGTAAAAGAAACCAGTCCAGAATCAGGTAGAATCAAATGGGCGTCCATAACTGATGGTAAACCTACTGCTAATGCAAGCATAACACGCACAGTTACTGGGAACGCGTTTGCCCCCAATAACGGTGCCGCCACAAAGGCAGCTCCAGGGCGTAGCAAAGCAATTAACCATATCCAGAGATAATTCTCTATTTCTGCAAGATGCGCGGGTATCATCGCCAATCACTCATTAGCGAACTAAATCTGGAATTCGGCCATAGGTTTCATGCATGAAATCAACAATCAAGCCAAAGATGCTGCCTCCGAATAAAGCTAAAACTAGGGCAATAACAACCAGCTTTGGTAAAAAGCTTAATATCTGCTCATTAAGAGAGGTGGCAGCCTGTATCATACCAATGAAAAGGCCAACTAACAAAGCCGGTATTAATATCGGCGCAATAGCCAAGGCTGTAATCCACATCGCCTGTTGGGCAACACCAATGAAATAATCGGGATCGCTGCTCATTGAATAAATGACCCTGCCAAAGAGCCGACCGTTAAAGCCCAACCATCGACCATAATAAATAATAGCAATTTAAACGGTGCAGAAATGATTTGTGGTGACAACATCATCATACCTAAAGCCGTTAATGTACAAGCCACGACAATATCAATAATAATAAAAGGCAAAAAAATCAGAAATCCGATTTCAAAAGCGGTCTTTAACTCACTGGTTACAAATGAAGGCACTAACACAGTAAAGGGAATAGATTCTACATTTTCATAGCGTGGATGATGAGCCAAATCTGTAAAAAGCTGTAGATCATTTTTACGGGTCTGCTTAGTCATAAATCCATGCAGAGCCGTACCAGAACGCATAATAGCTTCTTCTATCTGGATTTCGCCCCGACCATAAGGAGAAAAAGCCGTTGTATTGATCTGATCTAAAACTGGTCGCATCACAAAGAGTGAAAGAAATAAGGCTAATCCAATCAACACCTGATTAGGCGGTGTCTGTTGTAGGCCTATCGCCTGACGTAATAATGACAGCACAATAATAATGCGGGTAAAGCTCGTCATCATGAGGATGATAGACGGCAGCACCGTCATTAAAGTCATCAGCAATAAGATTTGCAGCGATAGAGTCAGCGGCTTGCCATTATTGAGGAATGTACTCATCCCTTTATTAAATGCGGCACTACTAGCTCCCGTATTACGATCATTTGCCGGCGAAGAAGGTGGCATTGGTGGTGCCGGAGGTTTTGGTTGAGAAACCACCGATGGCTTTGCTGCAGCAGAAGCATGGGGCACTGTTGGCACATGTTGCGCCATCGCGGGTGCTAATGGGGATAAGAAAAATAATGAACCAATTAGAAAAAGCCGTATTTTTGAATTGCTCAATTTTTCAAACTGTTTTTTCTCGCATTGATCAGGAAAAACAGTGATAGGCTGTTTATAATTAGCGGCCGCCATTAGATTATTTATCCCCTATTTCGGGTATATCAGTTAAAGAAAAAGGTGGTGATTTATCTGCTTCGGATAAACAACTGACTTTTGTATCTGTTACTGCCAATAATAATTTTTTATTAGAAAATTCAACAACAACCAGCTGTTGTCTTCGACCTAACCGAAGAGTTTCAACCAGCTTTATTGAACTTCCCTTTTGCGGAAAATCTGCTTGCAAGGATGGCAATAAGTTGAATTTCTTCAGTAGCCAGAGAGACAGTATTATTAATCCGGTAACAATGATTAGCGGAATCATCATATGGAGGAGATAGCCGCCGATCATAGTGATCAATCATCCCCGACTGAGTTATTTTCGTTAGAAACAACGTCAACAATCCGCACGCCAAAGCGACCATTAACAGTTACCACTTCGCCTTTGGCAATTAGCTTACCGTTTACCACGACATCTAATAGTTCATTTGCCTGACGATCCAGCTCAACAACACTACCTTCAGCCAGGTCTAATAACTCTGCCAAAGATAAAGATGTAGAGCCAACTTCAAGTGACATCTTTACTGGAATATCAGATAGAAGGCCTAAATCTTTGGTACGATTAGATTTTGCTGATTTATTTCCTTTGGCTGTCGATTCATCACTCATATTTCTGGCTCCTCTTCAAGCTTTTCAATCAATAAAGCAGTTTTTCCGTCACGATCCCCTATACTGCCATAAGCAATTTTTTTTGTGCCAGCAATTAAAGGGAGCTGCTCTGGCATTTCAATTGGAATAACTTCTCCGACCTTTAAATTTTTTAGTTGCCCCATAGTAATCTGAGGACGAGCCAAAATCGTTTTAATGGGAATAGGGATGGCAGAGGCCGCCAGCCGCATCCGCTTCGTCCAATTTTCATCAGCTGGCCCCGCATCATCATGCACTTTTGTGTCAAGATGCATTTCGAAAGGCCGAAGCGTTGCCCGAGGATAGACAATTGATATTCTAGCAGCACGACCATTACCAGGAACAATTGTAAAGCGTTGTACAACAACAGCTTCATCATTCCGTATCATGGTAACATAGGCACCGTTCGTCTCTCTCGATAGAAACTGAGACTGCAACTGCACAACATCAGACCAAGATTCAACAACGCTATCTGCAATCGTGTCAGATAAACGGACGAGTAACCTCTCTTCTGCAGGTGTAAATTCTTTGGCACGAGACGGGGTAACAATACCAGTGCCGCCATAAAAAGCATCAACCAATCCGGTAATAAATTGGGGATCCATAACGATCATAGCACCACCTTTCAGCGGGGCTAAACGGTACAGGCTAATGCTAACAAACTCTGGTAAATCCCGCCGCCATTTTTCAAAATGATGGATATCGACGCCGTCAACCGTTACTTGGGTACGAGCACGTGCAAAAGGCTCAATAATAAGCCTTAACCTACGTGCCAATTTTTCAGCGATCCGCTCCAGTCCAGCCATCCGGACGATAGGGTTGAGGGTTTCCTGACCAAAGACGAACTCCGTTTTTTCCTGTGGAGAGTCTTCTTCGATATCATCGCCCCCCAACTCGGCCAACAGGGCATCCATTTCTGCGCCGGACAAGGAAGTTGCTTCTTCCTGATCTTTTGAAGATTTCGGGGATTTACTCATTGGATAAGAAAACTTGTAAAATAGACGCTGTCAACACCACCAAAGCCTTCTTTATCCTTAAGAACATTATTGATAACATCCTTAATTTGATTCTGAAGTTGCTTCTTACCGGCTTCTGTCGATATCGTCTGGTTGTCTTGGTTGGAGATAGTCATCAAGATGGCTGATCTGATCGGCAGTTCGTCTTTTTTGACGTTACTGATCACCCTATCATCATAATAGGTTGAAATGCCAATACCGATTTGCACCAGATTGCCGCTATTCTGCACATTTGAGATAAAGGGCTTATCAAAAGCAAAATAGCTGGCCTTAAATTGACCTGAAGAAGCATCTTTTTCATCCAAAGGTACTTTTTTAGGTAAATTTTCATCAGCCTTTGAAGTTGCGGTTTTATTATTAGCCGTCGCTGGCGCAAAGATAGCTGGCATGTATCTGGGCAAGAAATACCCGCCTGCAACACTGCCCAAAGCAACTAGCACGACAATAATCACTACTAAAATCAGGATTTTCCCAATAGATTTTAATAAACCGCCTTTTTTGGGCAATTTCGCGTTATCTTCGCTCACTTACATCCCCTGTTAAGCGTAACGCGCACGATTTTTTTGCTCTTCAGCAAGATCATCGTCCGGTTGTTCATTTCTTGTATTGTTAGTTATCGGAGCCGCCACAGCAGATCGCTGTTGATCAGCCATTTGTTGATGTGACGGCTGGCCATTTTGCCCCGATTGTTGGGACATTGTCTGGCTGTTTAAATCAATCCGAGCATCTGTAATATGCACTCCTTGGGCATGAGCTTCATTCATTAAATCATGACGAGCCCCTGCGATAATAGACTGAGCAGCTTCGCTACTCGCTGTCATATGAACAGCTACACCATCACCCGCTGATTGGATGGATACATGTAGCATACCAAGATGATCCGGATGTAAGTTAAAAGTCAGATTACTGTTAGATCCTGACGCGGTAGCAATATCACGCGTCAATTGATCAAGCCATAGGCCTTGATGTGCCAAGTCAAGCTGGTTATTAATACTAACTTGGTCCTGATTAGGCATTAGATTACCTAAGGTGATAATATTACTATCCTGATTTACTGGATTATTAGAAGAAACAATATTGTCTGCCAATGCCATTACGTTAGCAAAATTATTCTTTTCACTTCCTGTCACATTGTCTTCAGAATGTGAATTCTCAATTTCCACATCCTTTTTAAGACTTGGCTGTGTTTCATTTACTTGATCTGTTGAGACAGAGCTTATGGCATTGTTGGGTTGATAGATTTCTGTAAACTGACTTCTACTCACCGGAGTATAGGCCGTATTTCGCGCATTATCACCTGCAAAAATACTGTTTGCATTGCCAGATTGATTACTAAAATCAGCAAATTTATCCGTAGTCTGATTGAGCGTTTGCAAGTTGCCTTCTGCCAGTTTGCTACTGCGCCCCACAGCCTGTGCGCTATCTACCTTATTTGTATGACTATCATTCCCTTTAGTAAGGGAGGCACTGACTGCCACCATATTTGGGGCTGTATTGGATGACGGAATAGACGAAGGCGCTGTCATTTTTATCGTAGCAGCGGGTGTTACTGTATCACTAGCCATCGTACTTGCCTGTTGCTGATTAACAGCTTCAAGCACAGATGGTTTCTTATCTTTCAGCTCTGTTGTTATATACGTGTTTGAAATATTGCTCTGACTTAGTGTCAAAGCATCAATCCTACCACTCGTCATAACATTATCAGCCGTAGAAATAGGCTGACTATCCCTATCCGAAGGCTGATTTTTGTCGCTATCATTCGCTTTGTCAGTAAGCATAGAGGTCAAATTCGCAAGGACAGATGGTGAAGCATCAGCTTTTAAGACTAAGGCAGGCTTATCTTCTGCTGCAGGAATTATCCCTGTAAAATCTTTAACTCTGGCTGACATCAGCTCCGGTAAAAAATTGGTCGGAGCTAATTTTGACTTATCATCAGTTAAAGTAGCTTTAGGTTCTAAACCAACAGATGTCGTTGCGGATAATTCCGTATTTGAAACAGAAGTCAGATACGCAGAGCCATCACTAGCCAAAGATGACGATGGCACCTTTAAACTCTCAACTGTCTGTGGAGGTGAAGCTTCCTCATTATCGACACGACTCTGTCCAGAGATAGTCGCTTGCACAGCAGAAGCCAATAAAGGTGCGGCTGCCAAAGCGGCGCTTAAACCAATAGATGTGTTAGCTACAACATTATCAGCTGACTGGAGCTGGTCATCATTATCTGATTTATCCGAATGAGAGTCGGAGATTTCGACATCATCAGATGGTGCAACGTTATTATCTCTAAGGCTATGTAAATCCACTGATAAAGGAGTAGTTTTTTCGCCCGTATTCTCCTGTGGTATAATTTCTGGAGATTGAGAATATAACTCTTGTCCTGGTAACCAGTTAGAAGTTGAATCTACATTTTCCTGATCGACATACACTCCGACAAAAGCCAGTAAATCAGCTGAATTTTGAGACAGTTTTTTTACAGAAGGCAATGAGTCTTTGATCTCATCATTTGATGATGACGCAAGGGGGAGTACCTCAGCGTTTTCTAAATCGCCCTTTCCTGAAACCTCCGGCAACGTAGGTTGGGCATCGACTGTTTTTGGGGTGTTGCCTTTAGAACTAGCACTTACAAATTTTTGTTTCGAGACAGGAGACGTCACAGAATTAGAGGACGTATCGGTTCCTACCTTTTTTATTAATGAGGCCGTAGAACTGC
>NZ_JAIWON010000006.1 GCF_020216885.1 Zymomonas sp.
CCTTATCTGTATTTGGCGACGCAGCGGCTGCTATTAAATTAGAAGCCGTAGTTTTTTTATCCGTAACAATTTTTTTTGTATCAGGAATAGATCCTGCCTGGACAGAGTTAAGCATATCATCAAACGGATTAGCTTTATCCGCGTTCTGTACGCTAGTGGCGGGTGAAGCAGAGGCAGACGAGGCCGAAGAAGATCCAGCTGAAGATAGAATTGGCGTGACATCTGTCATAGTGCTTCACCTCTTTTAATGGGGCGCTGTCCGGTTATAGTTATCAGGCGACGCTCCTGCGTCTTCTGTATTTCTTCTTTTACGGCATCATGTAACTTTTTTGCGGTCTCATGCTGAATTTTTGTGTGAATTTTTTTCTGCCGCTGCCGCTCTACGACTGTTTGCGCCTGATCTAACATAGCTGTTAGATCTTTATAGGCTGTATCCAGACGCAACATCAGCTCTCCAGCATTTGCCATGGTCGCACCATTTACCCGACCCGTTACAGGCTTTAATGAAGATTGTATTTCAGTTAACCGGTCAACAGAAGCGGACAAGCTATTAACCCGCCCTTGAGCACGCAGTAATTCATTCTGCGCCTGCAGATGTTGGACATAGCGCACTTTGGCTATTCTTTTTCTGCGTGCAAGCTTCTGCGTCATACGGCAAACCTTTCCATCAAAGTCGCAATAGACGTGGTGAGATCAATTCTCTCATTTTGCCCTTGGCGAATAAAGTCTAAAACATCATTGTGACGATTGATAGCTTCATCAATAGAAACATCTGTGCCGCTACGATAGGCACCCATTAAGATAAGATCACGATTTTCTTCATAAACAGACCATAAACGGCGCAGATGGGCTGCTGCCTGTCTATGTCCAGGCGAAATAATATCGCTCATGACACGAGAAAGCGACTTACCGAGATCAATAGCAGGAAAAACGCCTTGTTCTGCCAGTGAACGAGATAAGATAATGTGCCCGTCAACAATGGCTCGGGCGGTATCAACGATTGGATCATCAGGATCATCACCATCAGCCAATACCGTATAAATAGCGGTAATCGCGCCTTTTGAATGAATATCGATACCCGCTCTTTCGACCAAGCGAGGAATAAGTCCTAAAGCTGAAGGTGGATAGCCTTTGATTGTCGGAGGTTCACCAAGTGACAGACCTACTTCCCGTTGTGCATGCGCAATACGAGTCAAACTGTCGATTAGTAAAAGAACATTTTTACCCTTCGCTCGAAAATATTCTGCGATCGCAGTTGCCCGCATTGCCGCCCTCAAGCGTAAAACTGGAGGATGGTCAGCAGGAACTGCCACGACAACACTTTTTGGCCGAACATCAGCACTAATTTTAGTTTCAACGAAATCGGTTACTTCACGCGACCGCTCTCCGATCAACCCCGTTACAATAACATCAGCCTTCGCGCCGGCAATCATCTGCCCCATCAGGACAGATTTACCAACCCCTGACCCGGCCATGATAGCAATTCTTTGCCCGACACCCGCAGTTAGCAAGGCATTGATTGCTCGAACGCCCATATCAAAAGGCTGCGTTACACGCCCTCGATTGAGAGGATTCCCCATTTTTCCGACCAATGGCCAATATTCGTCAGTAATAATAGGGCCTAAGTTATCAAGAGGCTCGCCCAACGCACCTATAATACGTCCCAATAGACCATCGCCAACATGGACAATACTTAACTGTCTATCCGGTTCAACTCTGGCTCCAGGATTATGAGGTGCATCAGCATCTAGCGCCATAAGCAACGTTGTATTGCCACGGAACCCAACCACTTCAGCACGTGACGATTGCCCATTGGCATCCATAATAAGAGCACCATGTCCAATAGGCATTGGAAAGCCCGTTGCTTCCAGCATCAAGCCATCATAGGCAACAAGCTTGCCAATCCACCGAGGTGTTCCTTCATCAATCGAGACATGGCCAAGAATACGTCCGGCATAGGCGGCTAGGCTTTCATTCATGCCTCTGCCCCCACTTCGACCAAAATCGCATCCAATTTTTCTAAAAGGCTTTTAGTACCATTTTCAATATAACCTTGGCTGGTTTCAAGACGCACGCTCCCTTCTGGCAAAGAAGAATCTTCTTTAATATCTACCGGCAATTCAACGCCGCCCAATCTTGAGATATCCGCAGGATTAAGGAACAGACAGCAAGGTTTCATTTCTTCAGTAATCATTGCTGCGACTGCATCGACTCGTTTTCTTAAACAGACAGCATCTATCGACACTTCACCTATAATCTGGTGAATCAGCCTATCAACGACATCTGCGAAGACAGAAGCTAAAGCTCGCGGAGGTTCGGCTTTTAACACTTCCAAATTGCGCGCTAATTGCCCGACAGCCTGTCGTTCTTCTTTGACTTCGATCAGCGCACTATTTCGTCCTTGCTGAAATCCTTGATCATAAGCTTCTTTTTTTATTGCTTCGATATCAATAGGTGGTGGCGGGATAACTTCGGCTTGAGGCTCCACTTCTTCTGTAATTTCAGCTTTTTCTTTTTCTAGCGAAAGACTTTTTTTAGAAGATTCAGCTTCCTTTTCTTCTTCCATCAATTCTTCTGGGACTAGGCCGAAACGAACGACCCAAGGAATAAAGGGAGGCTTTGCCTTTTTTATCGCAACAAAAGGCATTTTTTCAGCAGAAGCGGATTCTTCTGGAACAATCGCTTGCGCTTCATAAGGTTGGATGTCTTGTCTGGGGTCATCAGACATAGTCATCCCCCTTGCCTAACATGATAGTGCCACTTTCTGCGAGTTTGCGGGCAATATTAAGAATTTGTTTTTGTGCATCTTGAACTTCGGATATCCGCATCGGGCCACGTTCAGCCATTTCATCTTCAATAGCCTCGGCAGCACGCTTAGACATACAACCAAGCATCCGCGATTTGAGCTCTTCTTGTGCGCCTTTGAGAGCAACAACCAGAATATCGTTATCAATGGCTCTAAGCAGTGTGCCAAGGTTACGATCATCAAGATCATTAAGATCATCAAAGACAAACATTTCGTCTTCGATAGCCCTTGCCAGCGACTTATCCATTTTAGAAACAGCTTTCATCAAGCGCTGTTCGCCATCGCTCATATTATTGACGATCTGAGCCGCTTCAGCGGCGCCACCACGATGAGCGCCACCAATAGCATTAGCACCACCACCATTTGTCGAGCCGACTCTGGAGACCTGTCCCAGAAGCAGACGTTCAAGTTCTTCCAATGCTTCCACTGAAACAGTATCAAGGGTCGCAATACGATAAATGATATCCGGCTGGAGCGCATCGTCGAGTTGTTCCAGAACATCCGCAGCGACTACAGGGTCAAGGCAAGCCAAGACTAAAGCTGCAATCTGTGGATGCTCATTTTCAATCAATGTCGCGATAGTCCGCGCATCCATCCATTTCAGGGTATCGAGAACCGTCGTATGGGCGACCGGTGTAATGCGCGCCATCACATTTTCGGCGCGTTCTTCACCCAAAGCCAATTCCATGATGCTGCGGATTTGTTTGTCAGCATCAAAACCAAGCGTTGTTCTAGCTCTTGCCCGTGTGGTGAAATTATCAAGGACGGTTTCGATTTGCCCTTGCGAGATATCCGAAACCGCAAACATGGCTTCACCCAAACGCTGGACTTCGTCGGGATCAAGACGGCTTAAAATCGAAGCTGCCTCTTCTTTCGACATCAGCATCATTAGAATGGCTGCGGACTGAGTGCCGCTCAGTTCTTTTCTACTTTCGTTGTCATCAGCCATTGTGGTTCTCCAGCGATTTGAGGTCGGAACGCATCATGTCATGGACAACCAAGGCTGCGCGGGCGGGGTCTTGTTTGACAAAATGTCGCACCAGATCAACCCTCGCTTTATAGCCCGGAGCAGCGTCAATCATATCAAGCGTGATGGCATGGCTTCCGGCTTCTTCGGCGGGTTCCTCACCTTCGGCAATCAGGTTATCAATGTTGGTTGTTTCCAACTGTGGCAATGGATTTTCAGCCAGCCGTCTTCTTTCCGCTGCTTCGGCACGGGCTTTCAAGAAAGGCCGTGCGAAGCCAAAGATAACCAAGGCAGCGACCAAAAGAGCCGACAGATTGCGCGCGAGGAGCGGCACCCAACTATTTTGATACCAAGGCAGGCTAAAGACGCTGCCGCCCATGAAGTCAGAAGAGCTGATAGCCACCACGTCACCACGGGAAGCATCAAAACCGATTGCCCCTTTAATCAGTTTTTCAAGCTGGGCTACCTGTTCAGGCGATGGGGGTTTACCGTGATTGATTTGGCGAAGCGCAATAGCCACGCTCACCCGCTTAACCGAACCGGTTGGATTACGAATAACCGAGACTTCGCGTCCTAATTCATAATAACGGTTGAAGTTTTCGGAGGTTCTGGATTGAGCCTGCTGTGCCGTTTCTGCCGGAACAGAACCCGGCGCACGCGCATTTTGGCCTTGTTGACCATTTTGAGCGTTTTGTTGTCCTTGGGCATTCTGTCCTTGCTGACCATTTTGGCCATTCTGGGCATTTTGCTGGTTATTCGGTTGAGCCGGTGGCTGTAAATTTGGCGGCGGGTTCTGGGTTGGGTTGGCAGGCGTTGGCGGCATATTAGACATAGCCCCCGGAATACCGCCATTCTGGTCGGGCCCGCCATCTTTGTTCCAGCTACCACTTTCGGAACGCAAAGAGCCTTCTTTTGGATAGCTTTCTCTGGTGGCCTGACTTTCCGTAAAATCAAGATCCGTATGGACTTCGGCTGTATAGTTATTTTCGCCCAGTAACGGCACCAGCAATTTATTCAAAGCATCCATATAACGGGCTTCGACGGTTTGCTGTAAGCGTAATTGGCGATCATAGATATCGTTATCGGCGTTAGAGGTGGCTGATAAAAGATGCCCTGCCTGATCGACAACGGAGACTGCTTCTGGTGCCATCCCCGGCACAGAGGCTGCGACCAAATTTTGGATAGCCTGCACCTGTGCATTGGACAGGTTACGCCCCGTCATCAGTTTTAACATGACCGAAGCCGTGCCATGAACCTGTTCCCGAACAAAGGGGCTGGGCTGTGGTTCAGCGATATGGACTCTTGCCTGATTAACGACATCAATCGTTTCGATCGTGCGCGCAAGATCAACTTCACGCGCAGCCCGCAGTCTTTCGCCTTCAACAGCACGGCTGGCACCGAGTGGCAAAGAGCTGATAACATGATCGCCATCCGGTGCCGATTTCGGCAGGCCTTGCTGTGCCAACAGCATCCGCGCTTTATAATAGTCCTTTTCAGAGACTGTAATAACGCCATTACCGCGGTTGATATTATAATGGATACCGCCGGTTTCCAAAGCGCTGGCAATAGAGGCACGATCAGCATCCCCTGCCCCCGGATAGAGATCCCGCTGGGGTGGTGCCGACAATAAAAACCAGATCAACGCCCCGATTGCCGTCAGGCTGACCAATCCCATTAAAGGCAGGCTGCGTTTGATAGCGGGTTGCTGGACAAAGTCCTTCACCCGTTCGTAAATTTTATTTACGCGGTTATTATTGGCCAGAAAATTAGCCAAAGCGTTTGATGGTGCCGGAACGGCGACACTGCCCGCCGCATCATCCGGTGTAGGAACAACATCTGCCATTTATTACACCGACATATTCATAATGGTTTTATAGGCATCCATCAGGCGGTTACGCATTTGTAAGGTAGCCTGAAAAGCCACGGAAGCTTTTTGACGGCTTAACATAACCGAAGCGATGTCGGTTGTTTCGCCTTTCTGATAGGCATCCTGCGCTTCTGTGGACTGAATGTAGGAATCATTTACACTCGACATGGCTTCATTGAGGGCATCATTAAAACTAAGGATACCCCCGCTTTTGCTGCCTTCCGAGACAGAGGCGATGCCCCCCGCATCCTTTGTCGCAGAAGTTGATAATCCGGCGGCATTTTTTAACGTGCTGGCACGCTGCAAAATGGCGTTTTGCATCTCTGTAAGGCTGGATGTATCAAGCGTGGTCATAATTTTCCCCGAAGATATCGGTTATAATCCGATTTTATTTTAATAGTTGAATAGCGACGAATAGAATGGCGTGTTATGAAGCGGCGCGCATATCGGCGAGCCGGTATCGCAAGGTTCTTTCACTGATCCCCAGCCGTTGAGCGGCCTGACGACGGTGACCATTGGTAGCCAGCAAGGCTTCTTCAATAATCTTATGTTCTGCCGCGCGGGCGGCATCGGCCAGACCAAAAGAGATATTCTTTTTGCTGTGATTTTCGGCAGGAGGTGACATCATGCCGACCGGTTTATGATCCGATAGAGGCGGCATCATATCAGCCGAGTCAATCAAGAGATCGCTGGCTTCGATACGTATCCCGCGATGCAACAGAATAGCCCGTTGCAAACAATTTTCGAGTTCGCGGACATTTCCCGGCCAGCTATGTTTTTGCAGAAGGTCAAGGGCGGTATTTGTCAGCCACGGGAAATCCGTATCAGCAGGCGCATGACGAAGCAGAAGAGCCGCCGCCAAAACGCGGATATCTTGTTTCCGCTGTGCCAAGGGCAGTAAAGTCACCGGCACAACATTGAGCCGCCAATAAAGATCAGCGCGGAAATTTTTTGCTGCCACCTCTTGTGCCAAGTCACGGTTAGCCGCCGCAATAATTCTGACATTGATCGGACAAGGTTCAGAAGCCCCGATAGGGAGGACTTCTTGTTCTTGGAGAACACGCAACAGCTTGGCTTGCAATCCAAGCGGCAATTCCGAGACCTCATCTAATAAGAGCGTGCCGCCATTAGCCGAGCGGAAGAGGCCTTTGTTATCGGCCAATGCCCCCGTAAAGCTGCCCTTCGTATAACCGAAGAGCATGGCTTCCAGCATCGTTTCAGGCAAAGCAGCGCAATTAACTGGAATAAAAGCCTGATTAGCGCGGGGTGACATTTGATGAATAAAGCGAGCGAGGCCTTCTTTCCCAGTGCCGGTTTCACCCTGCACCAAGATGGTGGCATTACTATCTGCAATGCGTGCGGCGATATTTAACAGGTCAACGGTTTGTTTGTCCCCAACTGCTGGCCGTCCAGCGGGTCTGACCAATCCAGCGATCAGAGCAAAGCCGAAAGAGCCGTCCGAAGAACCAAAGCTGATTTCGGCAGGCTTCCCTGCCCGATGAAATTTTAGTTTGGGTAAATCTTCTCGGAAATGGATGAGAACGTCGCGTTGACCAGCTAAATGCCGTTCTTGTGGCGAAAGCAGACGGATAATAAAGGCTGAAGGTGTTTTCCCCAATGGAGCGCAGCTTAGCCCCAGACTGTTCAGCCATGGAGCCAATGCAGGCATTTGTTCAGCCACAATTGGGCTGACACCTATAGCCGCATCTGCCAGACCATCGATCTGGCTTTGTTTTCCCCTGTTTTTTCCCATCAGGATTTCCGCCTTCTTAAAAGGATGCTTCCATCCGCCGAATGCTGTTTTTACAGTCACCCGACCGTGATTGTTGGAAAAGCAAAAACTATGCCATTTTATTTTTGTTGTTTCGGCTTTACTGTCAAAAAACCTTTTGCGGCCTGAAATCAAGGAAGATTTTTTGACGAAATGTTGCTGGCTTATTGGGGTATATACCCCGTAATCGGGGCGATTTTGGAATATTTTCAAAGAGTTGGATGTATCAAAAGGACGCGATTAGTCAGATAAACCAAGCATTATTTAGGTGGGGAGGATTTTAAGCGTTTTTTAAAAGATAGCTCTATTTTGGATAAGGCTGATTAAAAAATGACAGCTACGCTTTGATAAGGTAAGAATGGGGTCGTCGAAACACGTCAAAATTTTGACAGCATTTAGGTCAAGTCTTTTTTATAGACAAATTACCCCTTTTTTTATTCCCAAACTTAGCCATCTTTCATTTTTTATGGCTTGGACTTTTGTCTTTGAAATCGAAATTAAAAAAATAAAATCATTATATTACAGATGGTTACAACAAATTTTTTCACAAAAATTAAAAATAGTGAACGCATCAATTTAAAAAAAATCGGGATAAGCCGTTACTGAATTTATGGCGGTCACGGACAACAAATTTAGTCCTGCTGCCCCTCTCTAACGGCTCTAATTTTTGAGAAGGAATTTATTTGTGACCGTTATCAATACCAACACCAGTGCTCTTCGCGCCCAGAACGCTTCCCGTTTAGCTGACAACAACCTGAACACCGCCATGACGCGTTTGTCCAGCGGTAAAAGCATCAACAGTGCTTCTGATAACGCAGCTGGTCTTGCTATTTCCAGCTCCATGACCGCCCAGATCAACGGTATGAACCAGGCTATCAGCAACGCCAACGATGGTGTTTCTTTGGCTCAGACCGCTGACGGTGCTTTGGGTGAAGTCACCAACATGGTGCAGCGCGTTAACCAGTTGGCCGTTCAGTCTGCCAACGGCACCTATCAGGATACTGATCGCACTGATATGGATACCGAAGTCAAGCAGCTTCAGGCTCAGATCAAACAGGTTATCACTGGAACCAACTTCAATGGTAAAGCACTGTTCAACAGCACTGCTTCAACGAGCTTCAAAATTCAGACCGGCGCCACCAATACCACGACCACAGATCAGGTTACGGTTTCCATTGGTAAACTGGATAAGTTAGGTAAAGTTCTTAGCTTAAGCGTTGCAACGTCAACTGGCGCTTTGGCTGCTTTGTCAACTATTTCTTCTGCATTAACCTCTGTTAACACGGTTCGTGCAGGTCTTGGTGCTTCCGAAAGCCGTCTGAACTCAGTCGTCAATAACCTGACCACCAATGTCACGAACTTGTCTGATGCTCGTAGCCGTATTCAGGACACTGATTACTCTTCTGAAACGACCAATCTGGCACGTTCCCAGATCCTGAGCCAGGCTTCCACCGCCATGCTGGCACAGGCTAACCAGTCCCAGCAGAATGTTCTGTCCCTGTTGAAGTAATTGTTACTTTAAACAGTTTCAAAAGAACAAAAAAGAAGCCGCCCGAAATTCGGGCGGCTTTTTTATTATCTAGTTATGAATTTAATCACCATTAATAGTATAAGGCTTTTGGCCGATATGTTTTACCTTTTGTGTGATATCCATATCAAACCATAATTTATATCCGGCATTTATTGCCTTAATACTAAAGACAAAATCTTCGCCAAAAACAGCTCTTTCATCTTTATCTTCATATTCCCGCAGACCAAAAAAGAAATAAGGTTTGGGCAGGTGGTCAAAGACAGACATTTTAATTAACAAGCAACCTGTTGGAATAAAGATAGCAGGCAATAACCCATGATCTACAAGATCTTGAGATTTGTCTATTCCTTCACTACCAGCGGCTCCAAAACTTTCACTTCTTTTAGGATAATTAGCACCGACAATATCTTTGTGATGAGATAAAAGTCTTGTGATAGTATCGGGTGGCACATCCATATCACTGTCGAGAAAGAATAAATAATCGGCTTTCGCTTCCTGAGCCATGGCTACGCAGGCATTGCGCGAAATAGAGATATTGGGTGATTTATTGTTAATCAGGATAAATTCAGCGTCAGGCGTATGTTGCATCATGATAGAGGTCGAAATCATAAAATCGACATGCACCATCGGGCCTGATGGGAAACAAATAGCAATTTTTATCGGCACATCGGGCTTGTTGGCTGTCATCAGACAATCCTTGAAAGCGGAAAAGAAAAAAGTTGGCCTAATGGCCTGAGAGTATCAGGCCGAAGGTGGTAGTAATTTTGCTTTTTCCTGTTCCAGTAATTGCTGTTCCAACAATAAACGGCGTTCTTCAATTTCTGGCATATGGTAAACGCGTTGCCCAATTCGTCCTATTTCGGCTGACAGATTAGCATCGCACCAGATATCATAGCCCAATTCACGCACACGATCACAGAAGACGAAGTCATCGCCCATCACATCATCTTGGAAAACGTCATAATAGAAATGAGGTAAATTAGGATCGAGCTTTTTAAAGATCTCCGTCTTTACCAGCATACAACCGCCCGGCATATACCGCATCTTTAGTAAGCTTTGTTCTAAAGCTTTCTGATCCTGCTGCTCTTCGGTAATGCCCAAGAGATTATAAGGGGCAACTGGTTTTGGATAAGTTACGCCAATGATATCTTTGTTGTGTGCCAATAAACGATGTAAAGTATCATTCGGGAAAGTGATATCGCCCGACAAGAACAGGATATAATCAGCACCCCAATTTAGTGACTCTTTAACTGCAATATTTTTGGCACCAGCTAGAATAGAGGATCTGCCGCAAATAACATTGGTATCCAAATCTTTGGCATGTTGAATCAGCCCCATAGCGCTGATTGAGAATTCAACCAAGATCATGTCCCCCGGTGCAATCACCGCGATTGCGACTTTGGGATTTGTTTTTTCACCCTGTTTCATATTGAAATTCCCCTAGAAGCCAGAATCGGCCTTGAATGATGGTAGAAATAGATAGTTGTTATAAAATAGGGTCTTGCAAAATCATTAGGTCGATTTTGCAAATTGGCTTGCCCTTTCTATGTTTATTCTTTTTTTATTTAAAAATTGTTCAATGTTGCCAATCTGTCATTTTTTGGCGCAAGTGATCGACAGCCGATTTTTTGATTTGGCTGATTCTGGCTGTGCCGAGATCAAGCACCTCCCCGATTTCTTTCAGGTTTAATTCTTCGACATAATAAAGCTGTAAAACCAAGGCCTCCCGCTCTGGCAGGGTCTTGATCTGTTCAGCCAAAGCCGATTGCAACGCTTCGCGTTCCATCTCGCTCGCCTGATCAGCATTATCGTCGGTGAATATGCTGGAATGATCGGAATAAACGTCATCTAAAGATTCTTGCCGAATATTGATCGCCCCATCTGCCCATTCGCGATATTCGCTGGGAGACATATTCAGCTTTTCAGCTATTTCTGCATCTTCAGGACGGCGACCAAGCGTCGCAGATAACTCTTCACGCGCTTTGTTCAGTGTTTTTTGGCGAGCAATACTGGAACGGGCGGTGGCGGCATGTTGCCGCATATAGTCAATCATCGCCCCCCTTATCCGCATCGAGGCATAGGTTGCAAAAGCAAAACCCCGATTTTCAAAAGCATTGGCGGATTCTATCAAGGCAACCATGCCGATTTGTATCAGGTCTTCAACTTCAATCGCAGAAGAGACACGGCCATGGACATGCCATGCAATTTTCCGAACCAGTTGAAGATGACCTTTGATTAACGCTTCGACATTCTTTTTTGACGGATTGCGGCTGTAGATATCTGGCGAGGAATCGGAAGCGTCAAAATCATTAAGATGCACTCACCATCTCCAAGCTGGAAAAGAAATTACTACGCTTTGTTTTCTTGAGCAAGCTATAGTCATTAAGCCGATGCGCCAAGCGTTCAAAGGCTTCTGATGCCCGTGATCTGGGGAATAAATCAAGACAGCAGCGTTTTCTTAATACCGCTTCACGAATATGAGAATCCCGCGGCACTGAACCCAAATGATTCAGTTTTATGCCCAGAAAACGGGCGGAAACATCCGAAAAACGCCGAAATAGATCACGTCCCTCGGTTTCATCCTCGACCATGTTGGTGACGACCAGAATTTCTTTCACCTTATATTCAAGGGCTAACAGCTTGATAAGGGCATAGCCATCCATAAAAGATGTTGGTTCAGAAGACAGAACCAAAATCACCTGATCGGCAGAGGCCATCAAAGAAAGCGAACTGGAGGAGGCTCCGCTAGGATTATCTAGCAATATATAGTCAAAAGACTTTGTCCAAGGGCGCAAACTGTCGACCAATCGGCGTTTGGCGACCGCATCCATTTCCATGATACGCCCAGCGCCATTAACCCCCGAGACCAAATTCAGTCCAAAGACCCCTTGTTGCACGACATCTTCATATTGCCGCCTGCCGGTCAGAATATCTTCAATCGTTCGATCAGAATTCATGCCCAGCACAATACCGGCATCGGCCATACCCAGATCACAATCCAGTAACAGAGTGCGCTGTTTTATTTTAGAAAGCGCGGCCGTCAGATTGGCAATCACATTGGTTTTGCCAACACCGCCCTTGCCACTGGCAACAGCGATGACTTGAAGGTTGCGTGTCACTTTTAAGGACATTTAGGACACCGCCTCCGCATTATTTGCTGGTATCGAATGTGATGATTGGCCATCCCCAACCACGGCGACGACCTCTACCGGCTTTCCATCTGGAATTTCAAGAAAAGACAGCACAGAAATTTCAGAAAAATGCGGTTTAAGTAAACGTGCCAAAGGTCGCCGGATAACCGGCGAGGTCACAATTGCAAAACGCTGTCCATTCGACAAAAGCGGCTGGGCTGCGGATTCAAGTGCGGTCACAATCCTGTTTGCCAAGGCAGGTTCAAACGGATGAGCCGCTTGGGGGCCTGAACGCACGCCTTGGGAAAGCAAGGCCTCTAACTTGGGTTCAAAAGTAACCACTGGCAAAGGCATTTTTACAGGAACGATCGACTGAACGATAATACCACCAATACGTATTCTGATCGCTTCCAACAGGGCATTGGGTTCTGTTTCCTCTCGGACAGCATCAACCATCGCCTCAACAATACGCCGGAATTCGTGAAGAGAAACACCTTCCCACAACAAAGAACGGCAAATCAGCGTAATCACCGCCAAAGATAACGGTTGCGGCGTTACGGCAGACACAAGCTGGGGCGCGGTTTCCTTTAACATATCAAGTAATTTTTGGGCATCATCCATGCCAAAAAGATCAGCGGCGTTGTTGATAATAGACTGATTAAGATGGGTTGCAATAACTGTTGCCGCGTCAACCACTGTATAACCCGCTACAATAGCATCAGAACGGCGATTTTCAGGAATCCAGACCGTATCCAGACCGAAGGTAGGATCTTTTGAGACACGACCCACTAATGTGCCGTCTGCATCACCATTATTGAGTGCCATAAGTTGGTCTGGCCAGACTTCATCTTCGCCAGTCACCACACCAGAAACGCTAATCCGATAGCTGTTTGCCCCTAATGATAGGTTATCACGCACACGCACCAAGGGAATAACAAAGCCTAAATCACGGGATAATTGCCGTCTGATACCCGTGACACGCGCCATAAGAGGCGCTTTTTTACGCTCATCCACCAATGGAATAAGACCATAGCCAATTTCTAAAGATAAAACCGCCCCATCAGAGACATCGTTCCATGAAACAGGCGGCGGAGTATCTGGCACCACAACAGGCGGTGGCGCTTCTTTTTTGGCGGCTTCGGCTTGGGCGGATTTATGCAATTTCCACGCTGTCCAGCCGGAAAGACCGGCCGCTGGCAAAATAACAAAATGCGGCATGCCCGGAACAATGCCTAAAAAGCCTAGAATAACCGCAACAGGCGTCCATGCTCGGGCAGAGTTAAACTGGCTAACAATCTGGCCGGTCAGGTCAAAGCTGGCTGTAACGCGGGTAACAATCGAGGCTGTCGCAAAAGACAACAGAAAAGACGGTATCTGTGCGACCAGAGCATCACCGATAGCTAGCTGGACATAATTCGATGCCGCATCGCTAAAGGTCATATTATAACTAAAAACGCCTAAGATAAGGCCGCCAATAATATTGACCAAAAGAATAAGAACGCCCGCGACAGCGTCCCCCTTCACAAATTTGGAAGCACCATCCATTGAACCGTAAAAACCGGCCTCGGTCGCGACTTCCTGTCTTCTGTTTTTGGCTTCTTCAGGCGTAATCAAACCAGCATTTAAATCGGCATCAATCGCCATCTGTTTACCCGGCATTGCGTCCAAGGTAAAACGGGCAGAAACTTCTGAAACACGCCCTGCCCCCTTGGTCACAACGACCAAGTTGATAATCATCAAAATCGCGAAAATGAAAATTCCGACAACATAATGTTCCCCGATCAAAAAATGACCAAAGGATTCAATCACCATACCCGCTGCATTTGCGCCAGTATGACCATTTACCAAAACAACGCGGGTTGAGGCTACGTTAAGCGACAGTCGTAATAATGTGGCAAAAAGCAAAACGGTCGGGAAAGAAGAAAAGTCCAATGGTTTGGCGGCATTCAACGATACCATCAAGACCGCCAGCGAAATCGTGATATTGGAAATAAAGCCGATATCCAACACCGCTGTCGGCACCGGCACAACCATCAATCCCACCAGAACCAAAATAGCCACAGGCAAAATAGCCGTGCGTCCAGCGGCAAGCCAGATCGTTTTTCTGACCGCTGCGGTAGCCATTAAATACTTTCCTTTTTCAAAAGACGACTAATTTTGCCTTTGCCGGTCATCCCCGCTCCTGCCAAATTTACGACATTTTTTAGATTTACCTCTGAAGGTAAGCAATTTTTGTGCCACAATTTGTTAAGATTTTTAAACAAAAAAACAACATAATATTTAGAAAAATAAAATGTTCTTTTTTATGCTCTCTACATTTTTTAGTGAAATTTTTATATAAAAAAGGATATTTTTATATACCATAATCCTCATTACATTGCATTTTGGGACAAAAACGCGCTGAGGAAACTTTATCCGTCGTCTATTTCGGAGTAAAAGTAATATCGGGAAGCTAGCGGGGAAATCCGTCACTTTCGCGGTAAAGTGACGGCAAAGTTGACAGTTGGGTAAGGAAAATCACGAAGGCTGTCAGAAAATTATGAAAATTTGCCTGTGCGACGATAAGCCAAAGGCGCATCTGTTAAACCATAAATAGCCATCTGACTTAACAGCTTTTGCATCATATCGGCACTGTAAAGACTACGCTGCCTGCCTGCTTCGGCCTGCTTCATGGCTGCCTGCAAAGATTCACGCAAAGAATCCGTGGTATGCCACGCATCTTGCTCTTTGACTTTTTTGACTGCAGCAGAAACCTCCGCGCAGGCAGCTTCGATGTCATCGACGCTCCGCCCGTCAAGGGCTTGCACCAAGGCAATGATCGCGTTTTTTAATTCAGCCAAATATTGCTCACTCATTAGAATCAGTTGAAGCAGAAGCCGTCACAGAAGAAGCTGATGACGCACTATCTGCCGTCTCATACTGAACCATCTTTGACGCAATCGCGCTTGCACTGATAGGATAACGCCCTTCGGAAATGAGAGCCCGAATAGCTTGAATTTTGGCCTTATTGACAGGAGGGCCTGCAACCGCAATCGCTTCGGCAAAACTTACCGCGCTGGAGGTCGTGCTTTTTTCTTTTGACTTGCTGCTGTCAGTCGATACCGAAGTGGATTCTGTTGAGGAAGTATCCGTTACAGAAGATACCGAGGCAGTTTTGCTCTTCTCATCAGTCGCCGATATCGCTGTCTGGGTAGAGTTGGCATCCCCAGAAGACGTTGAACTGTTTAATGATACAGCGCTGACCGCGTTTAATGCGCTGCTGGTTCCGATACTGTCGACCATTCGATTAGCCCCGATTTTAAAATACTAATAATAAAAAAAGCTCCTGATACCCCTATAACGGCAAAATTTCCGATTATTTAAATCATTTTAATCATTCAAATCCGGGAATTCTTACTTTGCCAGATTCTACCACGACCGCAATAACAGGCGGTTTGCTCGGATCAGACTTGACGCGGATATGATCGCCTAGTGCGCCGTCTTGTTGCGCAATGCCCTGAACAGACACGGTAAAGCTACTATTTCCGGCGACCAATTCGACAGGATCGCCCCTCTTAACCAGAATAGCGCCTTTGCTATCTTCCTTGGGATTTCCTGAATTTTGGCTATTTTGTGGGTTTTCTCGGTTATGTAACACACGAGAAGCTGTTCTGACCAAAGGCACACGGATACGCCAGCCAAGGGTTGGGCAATGGACAGAAACAGAACCTGCAATTGGTTTATCCACCACAACAGATTCCGGACATTGTGCCAAATGTAAACGGCGGTCAACAGGCGTTACAGCACCCCCTTCTGCCCCGATAGGCACGCCGAGACTAGTTGCGATTTGTTTATCCAAGGCCGATAAATCCTGAAAATCAGCAGCCAAAACGGATGTATTTGGTAATAAAAAAGCAAAACTACCTAAAAAAAATCCTAAACATGAATATTTATTTTTCATTATTGCCTTTTACCCCTCTGTTTATGCTGCGTTTTTCAGGATTTTCTTTCTATATTTTTTATATCCACTGAAAAAGCAAAATTATCTCTGACAGAAAAATCAAAATAACAAATACCTCGTCGTGATATCATCATATAACTTTATGGCTTCTGTCTCGTGACATTCTCAATCAGGTAGCCTTTATACTAAGCGACATCGAATCCGCTAAGTCTTATTTTGATCTTTGATTCCTATTTTTTTCAATGGCCTTTAGATAAAGATTTTCTGACTGATGGCATTTTTCATTATAGAAGCAGCAACTGGGGGCAGGATTTCTGTCGCGTGCGAGAAAAATCACCATCTACCCGATTAAACCCAATCAAATTTTAGAGAAAAATGTATCTACTATGAGATAGCCTCTTAATTATACGATGATTTCAACTTTTATCTGAAAAAGATACAGATTTTTTCTGAAATACTGTGCATTCTCAAAATGGCTGCTCCACCTAAATTAGGTTCTGTTGACAAAGTCAGGCAACTATAATTTTACAGCCGTGATATGAAGGAAGGCGAGGAAAGATTTTCTGGTTTTGTCATGGCGTGTGGCGATACGTCTGAACGACTTTAACGTATTGAACATGTGATCAATATGATTACGATCTTTGTAGTGCTGTAGATCGTAAAGGATATGCTTTTTTCGATTAGAGTGAGGCAGGATAACAGGAAGGATAGCTGAAAAAGCCGCTTTTCCCGTAACCTATCGCCATCATATCTTTTATCGCTGAGAAAACGGCGAGGCGTTGTGACAGGAATATCTATCAAGCTATCAGCATCAGAATCATCAGATGATCTAACCACCTGTCAGTTCGGAAGCTAGGTTCTGTTGATAAAGGGTATAATTTAAGATTTTCAGAGACAAATTGAGGACAAGTTTTTGTAAGGCAGACTAAATGCGAGGAGATCTGACGGACGCGGAGTGGAAGATAATAGAGGGACTTCTTCCAAGCGAACGAGGCCGCAGCGCACGCCCAGCAAAAAGTAATCGGTTATTTCTCAATGGTATGCTTTAATTTCCTCGAACAGGTTGCGCATGGCGAGATATGCATGAACGCTATGGAAAATGGCATTCGGTCTATGTTCGGTTTGGTGGGCGGAACAAGGTGTCTGGGACGCACTGCTTGAAATACTTGTTGACCTTGACCTGGCGGATGACTGGCAACATAGGGTAGATAGCACAATCATTCGAGCTTATAGCTAAGTGGCTGGCGCAAGGGGGGGACGTATAAGGAGGGCTTTTGTCAAAGCTATGGTAATGGCGGCTTTATAAGCAAGATCCACGTCCACTCTGATGGTCAAGGTCGCCCTTTAGCTTTCATACTAACCGGCGGTGAAGTCTCTGATTATTCTGATGCTGATAGCTTGATAGATATTCCTGTCAC